>JAHXHI010000153.1 GCA_025656775.1 gamma proteobacterium symbiont of Bathyaustriella thionipta | reverse complement strand
TGATTTTCTCTTTCTACTCATTTTTAGGTTCCCCATTAGGTTAGCTCTTATATCTTAACCTATTGTCCAGTTTTCGGGGTCCACTATATTACCCCTGAAGATCCTGATTATGATCTTTACAAAGATGTCCAGGTCAATTGTTTTTGCGGCTAGATTGCAAACAACCTTAGAGTTCGTTTTAACTGAGCCATATATCAGCAGGCAACCTGGAACAATAAGAGCAGGCAGAATACTTTCAGGTATGTGATGCCTGCTCTTTTACCCTATTGGGTAAAGTTCTGAAGCCTCAAAAAATAAGACCCACCAGGGCAACAGCCTCAACGATTTCAACGGTTGCTCCCAAAGTATCTCCCGTCATACCACCAATTCGCTGTATCATCATCATTCGCAGAGCTACGACAACCATCGCCACAAGTATCATAGAGAAAATATTGGCAAAAACAAAATAGGCCAGAGCACTGGCTAATAATATTGCCCATAATAGGCTTTCATCAGGCATATATTCCAGTAATGCGCTACCTAAACCTGATTCACGAACATAAACTGTAGTCATAAACAGTACAATAATAATACTTCGTGACAGCATTGGCAGGACAATTAAAAACCCTGACTGACCTGTTTTCAGCAAGTAACTCAGCGCCGTCCATTTCAACAACAGCACCAGGACAATCATTGCTACGCCAATAGGACCACAATAGGGATCTTTCATTATTTCCAGCGTTCTGTCACGATCATTCAAACCACCGATCCAGGCATCAGCACTATCAGCAAGTCCATCCAGATGCAGACCGCCTGACGCCAGTACCCAAATTGTTAATAACACAGCGGCCAATACGTTACTGGAAAAATCCGTTGAAAAAAATAAAATAATTTCAGTGATAAAGAAAAAGATCAGCCCCATAAGGAGCCCAACCACTGGATAAAAAATAATGGAGTCACCAATTTGTTTTTGAGTCACATCACCTTTCAAAGGGGTTGCTATGCGTGTCAAAAAGCTCAGAGCAATATAAAAAGAACGTAATTGTTTAGCCATTAAAACAACCATTAAAAATCATTTCATTCATGTTAATGGAGTTTTAAAATTGTTTGATTGTTTTGCACTGGCAGCTGATATTCATCCGGACATTTTGTTTTGCTTATATTTTCCCAGCTTGGTCGACCATAGCCGTTTACAGTGCATCGAAATGGGTATTTTTCCGCAGCATCGCCTTTAAACTGACAAGTTGTCGACCCGACAGAATAGCGTTTATCATTATCCCAGCATATTGTTCTTATTTCATCGCTACGAAGTTGTTTATCAATAGCGAAGGCAGAGTTAAATAAAGTCATCAATATCATTGAAACTAATAATTTCATAAGTTTTCTCGATTTTTAAGAATAGATTTCATAAATCTTGTTTACCACTCAATAGTGAACTCAACAACAATTTTCTATTGTACAAGCAATGAATTTTCATAGCCACATTCCATCAATCACTGCAGGTGCGATCGATTATTGATAAAACTTATATCGAATAAAGAGTCTTAATGCTTTATGGAAGGATCTGAGGTTTGGCTGTGTTCAGTGTATATACTGACAATATCAATTTCATCAAATTGATATTCTTTGCCGCAAAATTCACAATCGACTGCAATATTACCTTGCTCTTTAATAATATCACTGGCTTCCTGATGACTAATAGAGCGCAGCATATTGGTCACTTTTTCTCTGGAGCAAGAGCATTTAAAATAAATTGCTTCAGGCTCAAAAAGACGAATATCTTCTTCATGATAAAGACGATGTAATATTTCTTTACTGTCAAGGCCAAGCAGCTCTTCTGGTTTGATGGTACTGCCCAGGTGGGTGATTCGATCCCAGCTGTCTTCATCGTCACTCTGACCGGGCAGTTGCTGTAATAAAAGACCGCCAACAGCCCTGTCATCAGCAGCCAGAAAGATACGTGTTTCTAATTGTTCCGAACGTATCAGATAACCTTCAAGAAATTCAGCGATACTATTGCCTTCAAGAGCAACAATACCCTGATAACGTTCTTTTGTTTTTGCCTGCTCGATGGTGATCACCAGATTACCATCACCTAATAGTTTTTTTAGATCCGCGTCTTCCGGTAAAGGCTCATCATATTTGGCCACACCACGGACACCAAAATCATTACGACATTCAACAACCATTAGAGTTAGAGCGCCATCTCCGCTAGCCTGTATTGTCATGGAGCCTTCAAACTTCAAAGTGGCTGACAATAAGACTGAAGCAGCCACCACTTCACCCAGATATTGACGAATGATATCCGGATAATTATGATTGGCCTGCATGTTTTTCCAGACGGTATTCAGACTGGCAATTTCACCACGGATATTGGCTTTATCAAATAAAAAGCGATTGATTTTATCTTGTTCAGACACACTTTTTTCGAAAAAATCATCACTTGCTGAATGAGTTGTTATTGTCATGGTTTCAGTTTTTGCTGTAGCAGTTGGTTAACCTGACCGGGATTGGCCTTGCCTTTCGAGGCTTTCATTACCTGTCCGACAAAAAATCCGATAAGCTTATCTTTACCCGATTGAAATTCAGCTACCTGGCCAGGATTGTTGGCAACAACCTCATCGATAATGGCTTCAATCGCCCCTGTATCGGTAATTTGTTTGAGGCCTTTGTTATCAATAATGGTATCGGCATCACCTTCACCGGCATACATGGCTTCAAATACTTCTTTGGCAATTTTACCGGAAATAGTATTATCTTTAATACGCTTTAACAGGCCGATTAACTGCTCGGCACTGACAGGACAGGCTTTAAACTCTATCGCGTTTTTGTTATTCAAGGCAGCCACATCACCTAAAATCCAGTTAGCGGCCATCTTGGCATCATCAACAGCCTGTTGCACGGCCTCATAATAATCAGCCATATCGCGATCAATAGTCAGCGCCCTGGCATCTTTTTCAGAAAGTCCCAATTGCTCCCTGTAGCGGGCACATTTATCATCGGGTAATTCAGGTAAGGTCTCACGAATTGCTTCGATTTCTTCGGCTGAAATAACAATGGGTAATAAATCGGGATCAGGGAAATAGCGATAATCATTCGCTTCTTCTTTGCTGCGCATTGAACGCGTTTCATTCTTCTCAGAATCATACAGACGGGTTTCCTGAACGACCGTGCCGCCGCTTTCAAGAATATCCATCTGCCGTTCAATTTCAACATTAATGGCTTTTTCAACAAAACGAAAAGAGTTGATGTTTTTTAGTTCTGCCCGAGTACCAAACTCTTCCTGACCTTTTGGACGTAATGACACATTGGCATCACAGCGAAAGGAACCTTCCTGCATATTGCCGTCTGAAACACCCAGATAACGGACAATGGAATGAATCTTCCGCATATAGGCAACGGCTTCTTTGGCACTGCGCATATCGGGTTCTGAAACAATTTCTAAGAGCGGTGTACCGGCACGATTCAGATCGATACCGGTTTGACCATGAAAGTTTTCATGCAGTGATTTGCCGGCATCTTCTTCCATGTGTGCCCGGGTGACGCCAATGCGTTTTTGGCTGCCATCTTCAAGATCGATATCGATATGCCCTTCACCCACAATCGGATAATACAACTGACTGATTTGATAGGCTTTAGGTGAATCCGGATAAAAATAGTTTTTACGATCAAAAACAGAGCGCTCATTGATTTGCGCACCGACTGCTAAACCAAACATCACTGATTTCTTCAATGCTTCACCATTAAAGACGGGCAAAACACCCGGCAAACCTAAATCAACGGTACAGGCCTGAGTGTTCGGCTCAGCACCATAGGCTGTTGAGGCACCAGAAAATATTTTTGATTTGGTGGACAATTGAACATGGATTTCCAAACCAATAACGACTTCCCATTGCATAATAATTATTAACCCCTCAGATGTTTTTTATAGATAGTTAGGTTTATTTAAAAGCCGCTGGTGCTTGTGTATGCCAGTCTGTTGCCTGTTGAAACTGATGGGCAATATTCAATAATTTTGACTCGGCAAAATGTTTACCAATCAATTGCAGTCCCACCGGCATATCATTAACAAAACCGGCTGGAACCGACATTCCCGGCAGCCCGGCAAGATTCACCGCAATGGTATAGATATCTGATAAATACATGGTAATGGGGTCATCGGTCAATTCACCAATTTTAAATGCCGTAGAAGGCGCTGCAGGCCCCATAATGACATCCACATCAGCAAACGCCTGATTAAAATCATTGGTGATTAAACGTCGGGTCTTCTGGGCTTTGACATAATAAGCATCATAAAAACCTTCTGACAAAGCATAAGTGCCCACCAGAATACGGCGTTTTACTTCTGCACCAAAGCCTTCACCACGAGAGCGAATATAGAGATCATTCAAATCTTCAGGATCATCACAACGATAACCATAGCGCACCCCATCCATGCGGGATAAATTTGAAGAACACTCCGATGGTGCAATGATATAGTAAGTGGGTACGGCCAGATTACTGGTGGGCAGACTGATTTCTTTAATCACCGCCCCCATTTTTTCATATTCTTTAACCGCCGATTCAATGACTTTAGCCACGGCATCATCAAGACCTTCAGAAAAATATTCTTTGGGCAAACCAATCTTAAGACCGGCCATACTGTCATTTAAGCTGGCCGTATAATCAGGAACGGGTTCATCAACACTGGTAGAATCTCTGGGATCAAGCCCCGCCATCACATTAAGCATTAACGCCGCATCTTCAGCGGTACGGGTCATGGGACCCGCCTGATCCAGACTCGAGGCAAAAGCAATCATGCCATAACGTGAAACTCGGCCATAGGTTGGTTTTAATCCCGTAATACCACAAAAAGAAGCCGGTTGACGTATAGAACCGCCAGTATCTGTTCCGGTGGCCGCGGGTGCCAGTCGTGCCGCAACAGCCGCCGCTGAACCACCAGAAGAACCTCCAGGTACACTCTCTTGCTGCCATGGATTTTTTACCGGACCATACCATGACGTTTCATTGGATGAGCCCATCGCAAACTCATCCATATTGGTTTTACCCAGCATGACGGCACCCGTATCATTAAATTTATTAATGGTAGTGGCGTTATAAGGAGAGATAAAAGGATCCAGCATCTTTGAACCACAGGACGTTTTAACATCTTTGGTACAAAAAATATCTTTTTGAGCCAGTGGAATACCATTTAAAATACCGACATTACCTGCAGCACGCTGTTCATCCGCCTGTTTAGCCTGCTCAAGTGCTAAATCAGGTGTCACAGTGATGAAACTATTGATTTGCTTATCCAGTGAATTAATCCGATCCAGATAGCTCTGGGTCAATTCAACACTGGAAAATTCTCCAGATTTGAGTCCTGCACTGAGTTCAGCAATGGTTTTGTTATGCATTGTTCTTTTCCAACTTATTCCAAGGTCTTTCTAAGGAAAGCTATTTTCAGCTAATAAATGATGGCGGCTGACTATTCAACCACTCTTGGCACTAAATAAAGCCCCTGCTCAACTTGTGGCGCATGTGACTGCAGATTTTCCCGATCGTTACTTTCTGTGACCACATCAGCACGTAAGCGCTGTACTGCATCAAGGGGATGCGCCATTGGTTTGACATCATCAGTATCAACTGAGTTTAACTGTTCCACCATCTCCAGGATGTTGGACAGGTTCGTTGCGTATTCAGGAATATCCTGCTCATCAACACCAAGTCTTGCCAGAAAGGCTATTTTTTCTACATCACTTTTATCCAGTGTGGACATCAGTAACTCCCGATCTTCTATAAAAAGTTGACTATTGTTCGTTTTGAGGTGCATAAGTTACCACAAATTTGCACTTTTTAGCAGTCATTCACAAATGAAAATTGGACATTTTTTAACATTATTTCTAAAATACCCTGTTCTATACAATAGATCGGGATGAGTACCTCATTTAAAAGCACCATTTTAGTGGGTGTTTTTGAATAAAAGAGGCATTTTATTACTTCACTGACACTGAGTAACTTCACTATCTGACCTATCGTTTAAGACATAAATAAACCGTGAAGATGATGTCCGGTATAATAAGCACTGAGTGATGAATTGTTCTACGCTCAGATTAATGAAGTTACCATAATAATAAGGGAAACCCGCCAATCATGTTTGGATTCGGTCGTTTACGTGGTGTTTTTTCTAATGATCTCTCAATTGATCTAGGAACAGCCAATACACTGATTTACATCCCAGGACAGGGAATTGTTCTCAATGAGGCTTCTGTAGTTGCCATTCGCCAGGAACATGCAACCAATGAAAAGATGGTGGCAGCTGTGGGCGAAGAGGCAAAAGCAATGCTGGGAAGAACACCCGGTAATATGGAAGCCATTCGCCCTCTCAAAGACGGAGTCATTGCCAACTTTACCGTCACAGAAAAAATGCTGCAGCATTTTATTCACAAGGTTCATGAAAATCGCTTTTTAAAACCCAGCCCGAGAGTACTAGTTTGCGTACCCTGTGGCTCAACTCAGGTTGAGCGCAGAGCAATCAAAGAATCTGCACTCGGCGCGGGTGCCCGTGAAGTCTATTTAATTGAAGAGCCCATGGCTGCGGCAATTGGTGCCGGCATGCCGGTAAGTGAAGCCAGCGGTTCAATGGTGGTTGATATCGGCGGCGGCACCACTGAAGTCGGCGTTCTTTCACTCAGTGGTATCGTTTATTCTGAATCCATTCGTATTGGCGGTGATCGTTTTGATGAAGCCATTATCAGTTATGTCAGACGTAACTACGGCAGTTTGATTGGTGAAGCGACCGCTGAGCGCATTAAACAGGAAATTGGCTCTGCCTACCCCGGCAATGAGTTACTGGAAATTGAAGTACGCGGCCGAAATCTGGCTGAAGGTGTACCTCGCAGTTTTGCGCTCAACAGTAATGAAATTCTTGAAGCCATTCAGGAGCCACTTTCTGGCATTGTGGGTGCCGTTAAAATTGCTCTGGAACAAACTCCGCCAGAACTGGGTGCCGATATTGCTGAAAAAGGCATGGTATTAACCGGTGGCGGTGCTCTGTTAAGGGATCTGGATCGATTATTATCCGAAGAAACAGGCTTACCCGTTATGATAGCAGAAGATCCTCTGACCTGTGTCGCACGAGGCGGCGGCCGTGCTTTAGAAATGATGGACGAAGTCAGCACCGATCTCTTTAGTGCTGAGTAATAGCCACTATTTTGAGAAAGTTATTTACAAGTAATCGTATTTATTTAAGCTGCCAAAGACTATTGGCAGCTTAATGGAATACGTATACTGCTCTATGTTGGAGCCAAAGTCATAAAACAACTATTTGACGAAGATTCCTCTTATCTGGCACGACTAATCTTTGTGATGGTTCTATCCATTATAATGATGACAGCCGATCATCGCACCAATATGCTCAATGGTGTCAGGAGTCTGTTCAGTTTAATTATCTATCCACTGCAAACGGTTGCCGGTACTCCCAAAGACATGGGGCTCTGGTTTAACGAGCGGATGAATTCTCATCAGTTTCTGATTGCTGAGAATGAATCACAACGCACTGAAAATTTGTTGCTAAAAGCTCAGCTGCAAAAGTTTACTTCGTTACAGGCAGAAAATATTCGTCTGCGTTCACTCTTAAAATCATCACGAAAAATAAGTGATCAAATGCTGATTGCAGAAACAATAGCGGTCGATCTGGATCCGTATAAACGTCAGATTGTAGTCAATAAAGGACAATTCAACGGTGTCTATTCAGGCCAGCCTATTCTTGATGCCCATGGTATTATGGGGCAGATTATTCACCCGGGAATTCCTTCCAGTACAGCAATTTTAATCACTGATCCATCGCATGCAATCCCGGTGCAGGTCAACCGAAACGGCTTAAGAACTGTTTTATATGGTACCGGGGCAGCCAATTTACTTGAAGTTCAAAACCTTCCCAATAATGCCGATATTGAACTGGGCGATTTACTCATTACTTCAGGCCTGGGCGGACGTTTTCCAGAAGGTTATCCAGTGGCTGTGGTGGTAAACATTAAACGTGACCCAGGCCAGCCCTTTGCACAAATTATTGCTGAAGCTTCGGCTCACCTTGAACAAAGCCGCGAAGTATTACTGGTGATGGCTGAAGCAGAACAAGAAGTTGAGCAACAGACGACAAACATAAGTTTAGAGTCAGATAACAACGATTCAAAAGGTCTTCCAGATCATGAGTAACAGACCCGTCTCTCATGGCGGCATTATTATCTGGGTCAGCTTTGCCATGGCATTTATTCTGACCATGCTGCCGCTGTCCGAACAACTTGCAACGTATCGCCCTGAATGGATCACTCTGATTTTAATTTACTGGTGTCTGGCACTACCCCATCGTGTGGGTATTTTTACCGGCTGGTTCATTGGTTTTTTACTTGATATTCATATGGGCAGCATTCTGGGGCAACATGCATTAACACTGGCAGTCATTGCCTATTTATCCTATCGATTACATGTGCGCATTCGTTTATACCCGCTTATTCAGCAATCATTAATTATTTTATTGCTGGTGACTCTGTCACAAATGATGCTTTTATGGATCAGTGGTGGGATCAGTGGTGTTGTCAATCAAGCACCTGGCGACTGGTCCTATTGGCTGCCTTCTTTAACCAGTATGCTTGTCTGGCCCTGGGTCTTCTTTTTAATGCGTGCTATTCGACGTATTTATGGGGTTAATTAAAACCTCCAGCAAAAAAATATGGCACAAAGACAACACCTGAAAGATCATTTTATCGAACAGCGAATATTTCATAATCGAAGTATCGTCGCCATTTTTTTTACTCTTATTTTATTTAGTGTACTCATATTCCGCCTGTTTTTTTTACAGATTAACAGCCATGAACATTACACCACACTGTCACAAAATAATCGTGTTTCGATACAGGCCATTCCACCCACACGAGGACTGATTTATGATCGTAATGGTATTATCCTGGCAGAAAATTTACCCTCATACACACTGCAGATTATCCCTGAGCAAGCGGGTGACATTGACGCATTATTAACGCAGTTAGCATTACTGGTTAACCTGCGTGAAATTGATATAAAAAAATTTCAAAAAGAAGTGCGTCGCAAACGACGTTTTGAGGGCATACCACTGCGTTTTCGCTTAACCGATGAAGAAGTTGCTATTGTTTCAGTCAATCTTCACCGCCTCCCTGGAGTTGAAATAAAAGCACAATTAAGCCGTTTTTATCCCTATGGTAAAGAAACAGCACATGTTGTCGGTTACGTAGGACGCATTAATGAAAGAGAGCTGAAACAATTACCCGTCACAAATTATAGCGGCACCAATCACACAGGAAAACTGGGTGTAGAAAAATCCTATGAAGCACTACTTCATGGTCAGGTCGGATATCAGAAAGTTGAAACCAATGTGCGCGGACGTGTCCTGAGAGTCCTGGAACGCAACAACCCGGTTCCTGGCAATGATCTGTATCTCAACTTAGATATTAACTTACAAAAAGTCGCCATCGAGGCATTTGACAATAAGCGCGGTGCGCTGGTGGCCATTAATCCGGAAAATGGTCAACTATTAGCCATGGTCAGCATGCCTGATTATGATGCTAACCTGTTTGTTAACGGTATTGACTCTAAAACCTATAAAGAACTTAACACGTCATGGGAACGTCCGCTTTTCAATCGTACCATTTTAGGCAACTATCCCCCGGGTTCTACGACCAAGCCTTTTTTCGCACTGGCCGGACTTGAATTAAACGTCATTCAACTTGATCACGAAATATTCTGTCCGGGTTATTATCAACTCAAAGGCAAAGCACACAAATATCGTGACTGGAAAAAATGGGGACATGGAAAAACTGATATAACAAAGTCTATTGTCCAGTCATGTGATGTTTTTTATTATGATCTTGCCTTCCAGATGGGTATCGATAAAATGCACAAATACATGACAGCATTTGGCTTTGGCAAAAAATCTGGTATTGATATTTTAGGCGAACGCAGCGGTTTGATGCCGTCAAAAGAATGGAAAAAAAGAGCACGAAAACAGGTCTGGTTTCCCGGTGAAACGGTGATTGCCGGTATCGGCCAGGGCTATGTGCTCGTTACCCCCATACAACTGGCTCTTGGTACAGCAACGCTGGCCAATGGCGGTAAACATTTTCAACCACAACTGGTTAATTCCATCCAGCGCAAAGCCGATCTCTTTCCACGTCGAGTTTCTCCACAAGTCATACGCAATATTCACATTACACGAGAGGACAACTGGCTGGCTGTTTATCATGGTATGGAACAGGTAATTCATGGTGCTCGAGGCACTGCAAGACGTCTCAACAAGCCTGACTTACGTTATAAAATTGCTGGTAAAACCGGAACGGCGCAAGTCTTTTCCGTTGCTCAGGATGCCACTTATAAAGAAGACGAGCTAGAAGAACGCCTGAAAGATCATGCCCTGTTTATATCTTTTGCCCCCGCAGATAATCCCAAAATTGCAATCGCTGTGGTGGTTGAAAATGGTGGTCATGGTGGTTCTGTAGCGGCCCCAATCGCTGGAAAAGTCATTGAAGCTTACCTCAATCAGTTTAGTGATGAACAACTCAAGATGCCTGCGGAAAAAAGCGCACCGGAGAAGCCCAACAAAATTCAACATAAGCCAGTCAATGTCGATCCTGACAAAACAGCAGCAATTCAACATAATGGACATGAACATGGCTAGTCAGACATCGTCTCATCATTTATTTTTCCGACTGCATATTGACCTCACCCTTCTCATGGGGCTGATTGCTCTTGCCGCCATTGGACAAGTTATTCTTTATAGCGCCAGTGGCGAAAATACAGCCTTAATGCAGCGCCAGGGTATTCGCCTTGGTATTGCTTTTGTTGTGATGCTGTTTATAGCTCAGATTTCACCTGATACCATGCGCCGCTGGTCACCCATTTTGTTTATTATCGGTACCATTATGCTCATTGCAGTGTTGCTGGCTGGTACAACAGTCCTTGGCGCCAAACGCTGGCTCGATCTGGGTCTGTTTCGCTTTCAACCCTCAGAAATGATGAAACTGGCCGTACCAATGATGCTGGCCTGGTTTCTATCCAGCGGTAATATACCGCCTCGTAACAAACACCTTATCGTTGCACTGATAATACTTTTATTACCCGTTTTACTCATCGCCAAGCAACCTGATTTAGGGACTTCGTTACTGGTCACCAGTGCGGGCTTATTTGTCATCTTTATGGCCGGGGTATCCTGGCGGCTTATTGGCGGCTTTATTTTTGCCGGTCTTGCCTTTACCGTACCGATGTGGCTGTTTTTGATGAGAGATTATCAACGCCAGCGGGTACTGACTATGCTCAACCCTGAATCCGATCCACTGGGCAGCGGCTATCATATTATTCAATCAAAAATTGCCATTGGTTCAGGGGGAAGTTTTGGTAAAGGCTGGCTTAATGGTACGCAATCTCATCTGGAATTTTTACCTGAACGCCATACCGATTTTATTTTTTCAGTCTTTGCCGAAGAGTTTGGCTTTAGCGGCATATTAATTTTATTAAGCATTTATCTGTTTATTATTTTTCGTGGTATTTACATTACGACACAGGCTCATGGTACTTTTGCACGTTTACTGGGTGCCAGTATTGTTTTAACATTTTTGATTTATATTTTTGTTAATATTGGAATGGTCAGCGGTATTCTGCCTGTTGTTGGTGTACCACTGCCTCTGGTCAGTTATGGCGGAACGTCAATTGTGACACTGATGGCTGGTTTTGGTATTTTAATGTCCATCCATACACACCGAAAGTTACTGGCACATTAGACTTGTGAGTAACCGGATTTATTAAAAAAGGAAAGATTCATGTCCACAGGAAAAACATTGCGCTATACGATGCTGAGCACACTGATTTTGTGCGTTATTATGACCAACATCAGCTATGCGGCAAACCTGGCTAAAGAGAGTGACGTGCAGCAATTTATTGCGGAAATGGTTAAAGAACATGGCTTTAAAAAAGCAGACCTGAATGCCTTATTTGCTCAAGTAAAAGTGAAACAAAAAATTCTTGATGCCATTAGTCGTCCCGCAGAAAAAAGTAAGGCCTGGCATGAATACCGTAAAATTTTTCTCACTGAAAAACGCATAAAAAATGGTGTGAAATTCTGGCAGGAAAACAGTGACATTATCAGCTATGCTGAAGAAGTTTATGGTGTTGCACCTGAAATTATGGTTGCTATTATCGGTGTTGAAACCTACTATGGCAGCCGGCAGGGAAGTTATCGGGTAATGGATGCCTTATCAACACTGGCCTTCAAATACCCAAGACGCAGTAAGTTCTTTCGTAGTGAATTAAAACATTTTTTAATTATGAGTCAGGAACAACAGTTTGATCCGCTCACAAAAAAAGGTTCTTATGCCGGTGCAATGGGGATGGGGCAATTTATTCCCAGCAGCTTTCAAAGTTATGCCATTGATTTTGATGGTGACGGAGAAAAAAACATCTGGACAAATCATTCTGATGCCATTGGCAGCGTAGCCAACTATTTTAAACGCCATGGCTGGAAAACAGGCCAGCCTGTCACTGATCAACTCAAGTTAAATAAAGAAAATACCATCCAGATGGATGATCGCTGTAAAAGAAGCTGTAAACCCAAACTGACTGTTGCTGACTTTAAACAAAAAGGATTACAAGGTTCAACATCTGTCAATGACAAGAGTGCTGCCATTTTATTAATCCTTAAGCAAAAAGGAAGTAAAGAATATTGGCTTGGCTATAATAACTTTTATGTGATTTCACGCTACAATCATAGTACACTCTATTCAATGGCTGTTTATCAGCTTAGCCAGGAAATCAAACAGGCCTATCAGGCCAGTAAATAAAATCAGGCTTTATCACTTAAGTCTAATAAAGACAGGGCACTATAAAATCAATGACCATACTGTTTGATAATCAAGCAACAAGAACGTTACTGATTACCAGCATGCTGGCTTTTGCTTTGATATCCTGTGGCGGCTCAGGCATTTCCAGTCATGATGGTCCGCCATCACGCCAGGTTGATGTCTCTAATATACCAGATGCGGTACCGCAGCAGACCCAACGCAGTAAATACGGCAATCCAAAATCCTATGTGGTGTTCGGCAAACGTTATTATGTCATGCCCTCCGCTAACAATTATAAAGAAAGAGGCATTGCGTCATGGTATGGCAGCAAGTTTCACGGAAAAAGAACGTCCAGTGGTGAACCCTACGATATGCACGCCATGACAGCTGCACACAAAACCCTGCCTTTACCCACGTATGTCAGAGTCACTAACTTAAAAAATGGTCGCCAGGTCATTCTTAAAGTGAACGATCGGGGACCTTTTCATGATAATCGTGTCATTGATCTCTCACATACCGCTGCGGTTAAATTAGGGATAAAAGGCACTGGAACGGGGCTGGTTGAAGTTGAAGCGATTACACCCGGACAATCTGATACATCAAGCGCTGCAACAACACCCTCCTATCCCGCCTCAAATACACCAGCAACAGTTGGTTTATATTTACAATTAGGCGCCTTTGTCAGTTCTCAAAATGCTTATCAGCTAAAAGACAAAGTCAATCTAGCGCTTTCTGCCAGTCAGGCCCATATTTCAAAAACACTCAGGGATGGACAACAGTTTTATCGTGTCCGTATCGGCCCATTCACTAATACCGAACAGGCTGATAATTTAGTTCACACTCTGAAGCAAAAAGGATTTGAAAAACATCGTATTGTTATTGAATAAAAACCATTGAACTATCTTAACTGCCAGATGCCTAACTTCAATTAAAGCACATTGATTTCGTTTATTTTTTTATTTGCTATAATTTAATCTAATCTACTTTTTCGAGTCATAAATATATGAAACATCCACTGAACATTGTCTTTATTTTTGTTATTTCAATCAGCTACTTTGTTAACCTTCAGGCAGCACCAAAAGTAATCCCTAAAGCACCTGAAATCGCAGCAAAATCTTTTATATTAGTGGATTACAACAGCAGTAAAATCATTGCTCATAACAATGCTGATCTGCCTGTGGCACCAGCCAGTATTACCAAGGTAATGACTGCTTATGTTGTTTTTTCTGAACTTCAGGAAGGCAATATACAACTTGATGAGCTGGTAACAGTGAGTAAGAAAGCCTGGAAAACGCCTGGCTCCAGAATGTTTATTAAGGTTAACACTAAAGTGTCTGTGGAAGAGCTTTTACAAGGCATGATCATTCAATCGGGCAATGATGCCAGTGTTGCTTTAGCAGAGCATATCGCCGGTAGTGAAGATACATTTGCCGCACTGATGAACCAGCATGCTCAAGAACTTGGCATGAACAATAGTCACTTTCTCAATAGTACCGGCCTGCCCGATCCAGACCATAAAACCAGCGCTAAAGATCTGGCCATATTAGCCAATGCCTTGATTAAGCGCTTTCCCCAGTATTATAAATGGTACTCCACAAAAGAGTTTACCTACAATAATATTAAACAGCCTAATAGAAATAAATTACTCTGGCGTGACGATAGTGTCGACGGTATGAAGACAGGTTATACTGAAGAGGCAGGTTATTGTCTGCTTTCTTCAGCAAAACGAAACAAAATGCGCCTCATTTCTGTTGTTTTAGGGACAAAAAGTGTCAATGCCCGCGCTCAGGAATCACAAAAATTATTAAACTTCGGCTTTCGTTTCTATGAATCACACATTATTTATCCTGTTGGCAAAGCACTGAAAAATGTCCGTATTTATAAAGGCAGTGACGAACAGCTACAGGTCGGCGTAGAAAAAGACCTGGCTGTTACCATTCCCAGAGGTCAATATAAAAATCTGAAACCATCAATTAATATTAATTCGCAACTGGTTGCACCAGTGACTAAAGGTCAGAAATTGGGTAAAGTTGAAATTAGACTGGATAACAAGCTACTCAGTAGTTCACCCTTAGTTGCTCTCAAAACAATCCCTGAAGGCAGTCTCTGGCAGCAGGCAAAAGACAGCGCACTAATGATGTTAGAATAAATAAATCATCAATCAGGCCTGACATTGAAAAAACCATCATCCACCTTGATCAATGAGCCAACGACAAAGCCCAATCCAGATGAGCCTGTTGTGTATCTCAATGGCGAATATCTGGCATTAAGTCAGGCACATATTTCTGTACTCGACCGCGGCTTTACCTTTGGTGATGGTGTCTATGAAGTGATTCCGGCTTATAGTAAAAATCTGTTTCGTCTTCAGCATCACCTGCAGCGGCTTGATGCTAGTCTGACTGCAGTTAAAATAAAAAACCCGCTGAGCGCAAAACAATGGCAACAATCGATAGAACAGCTGATTGACATTAACGCTTATAATGATCAATCCATTTATCTGCAGGTCACCCGTGGTGTTGCACCTCGTGATCATCGCTTTCCCCATCAAAAAAATCCGACCGTATTCATGATGACATCGCCTCAGGAAAAACCCGCTGCAGAAATAAGCATCACAGGCATTAGTGCAATTACCCTGAACGACAACCGCTGGAAAAACTGCCATATTAAAACTATTTCTTTATTGGCCAATGTGTTATTGCGTCAGGAGGCTCTTGATAAGGGTGCAGAAGAAGCCATATTACTGAGTGATGGTTATGCCACTGAAGGTGCTGCCAGTAATTTATTCATTGTTCAAAACGACTGTTTGATAACACCACCTAAGAGTCCTTTATTACTACCGGGTATTACCCGCGATTTGATCGTTGAGATTGCACAGCAGCAAAAATTCTGTCTTAAAGAACAAACCATTAGTGAAACAGACCTGCTGAACGCACAAGAAATCTGGGTGACCAGTTCAACAAAAGAAATTGCCCCAGTCACAAAACTTAATGATAAAATAATCAGTAACGGTAAACCAGGTCCACACTGGCATAAAATGATGCAGGCTTACCAGAGCTACAAACATAAACTACGTACTCACTAAAGTCAGCCGATGACCATAACAAGATATATTGAGTAGGGAATCAATTCCAGCTCTAGCTAACACAGGATAAGCCAGAGTCAATAATAAATTCAGACTCTAGCGAACAAGAGAACAAATTCTAATGAGTGATAAACCAACACCCCCGGCTTCTGAAAGTATTGACGAAGACAATTTAATGCATTTTCCCTGTGACTTTGCCCTGAAAGTCATGGGAGAAAATATTAATAATTATCCGGACTATGTGTTATCTGTCTGCCAGCAACATGTTGAATGTGTCACTGAAAGCTGTGTACATACTCGTCCCAGCCGCAGTGGTAAGTACATTGCAGTAACGGTCCAGCTGGTGGCAACCAGCCGCCAGCAGCTGGATGATCTCTACATTGAATTAAACAATCATGAACAGACAAAAATGGCACTTTAAATAGTGACTACTGGATATTTCCTTTGCCCACATCAGATACACTGCTCATAAGAACATTAGGACTGCAGACATACATGCCTGTCTGGCAGGCCATGCAGACTTTCACAGAACAGCGAACAGCTGACACGGCCGATGAACTCTGGCTGCTTGAGCATGAACCCGTATTCACTATGGGAAGAAACGCAAACAAAGAACATATTTTAAGCTCAGCCGATATCCCTGTTATCCCTATTGACCGGGGTGGTCAAGTCACCTATCACGGTCCTGGACAGCTCATTATCTATCTTCTGATTGATATAAAACGTCGTGCACTTGGCGTACGCAAGCTCGTTACTTTGATCGAACAAAGTATTATCAGGACACTGAATGAATATCAGCTAACAGCCCATGCAAAACAAGAAGCCCCCGGGGTGTATATCAATGATGCTAAAATTGCCGCATTAGGTCTGCGCATCAAAAAAGGATGCAGCTTTCATGGTCTGAGCCTAAATGTTTCCATGAATTTGAGACCTTTCAAGCAGATTAATCCTTGCGGCTATAAAGAGCTTGAAGTCATTCAGCTTTCTGACTATATTGAAAACATTCAAATCACATCAGTACAGCAGAAATTAGCTGCACATTTATCAAAAAATATTGGCTATAAGAAAGTAATATGGAAAGAAGGATTTTAAAGGAATCAACTCATTATGTCTGATAACATCATTATAAGAAAAGCAAATGAGAGTGATCTGGAGGAAATTTTAGCGCTGATTAATGCTCCTGATGCTGATAACGGCACCGCAATGGAATTTCGGGATGCTAACACTATCTATCAATCTATTTTAAACGACCCTAACTATTTTCAAATACTGGCCAGCACTGAACAACATATTGTTGGCATAATCACTTTAGTCATTATTGTACAAATGACTCATGAAGGTTCCACAACAGCACTTATTAGCGACCTTATTGTGTCTGAAACATTACTCAATCATGAAGCTCAAGCGACAGTCGCAAACGATCTATTGCAATATACCTCAAGTCTGGCACAGGAATATGGTTGCTATAAAACAATTGTTGAAAATGATTATCAGCCAAAGATAACCGAATCGGCTTGCGAGGAATTAGATTTTAAGAAAAGCAGCCATTCGTTTTTAAGGAAATAAAATCCTGTTCAACTCAAAAAGGCTGCTGATATGTTCTTAGTGCTCTGAATTATGAGCGCTAATTTAATGCATATTTTTTCATTCGATAAAGCAGCGTGTCACGTGTCAACCCTAAAAGACGAGCCGCCCGACTCTGATTACCGGATGTTTTGTCCAAAGCCTGCCTGATTAATTCAATTTCAACTTTTTCCAATGACAAACCGGTATCGGGTAGTGAAACAAACGTATCTTGCATGGGTCGCTGGGCATTTTTTATTTCTGCTGGCAAATTGTCAATATCAATTGTTTTCCCAGCCAGTAAAATACTCATTCGTTCACATAAATTGCGTAATTCACGTACATTACCAGGCCAGGAATACGCTTTGAGGCATTTTATCGCACTTTTACTATAAACAGGTGGCTCTACATCATATTGCACAGCCAGAGATTGGGTAAAATGGTTTAATAAAAGCTGTAAATCACCGGTACGTTCACGTAACGGCGGGATTTCCAAGGGCACGATATGCAGACGATAAAATAAGTCTTCACGGAAATTACCTTTTTTTATCTCATCCCGTAGATCGCGATTAGTAGCAGCAATCACTCGCACATCGACTTTTTCCGTTGTTGTTGAACCCACTTTCTGGCACTCAGAGGATTCTAGAAAACGTAGTAATTTTGCTTGCACAGAAAGCGGTAATTCACCAATTTCATCTAAAAAAAGTGTGCCTTTATCGGATGATTGAATATAGCCATCCTGATTAGCAAGAGCTCCGGTGAAGGAACCTTTAATATGCCCGAACAACATGGATTCTGCGAGATTTTCAGGAATAGCCGCACAATTCACTGACACTAATTTTTGTGAGTTTCTTTTACTGCCATTATGAATGACTTTGGCAAATACCTCTTTACCACAACCACTTTCACCTTGAACCAGTACCGTCACATCGGAAGCCGCTGTAATTTTTGCCGCCCAGATAACACTGTTAAGCTCGGGGGATTCACCAATTAGACTATTTTCAAAGTTTTCTTGTGCCATCGTAATACTCAAATATTGATTAGTTTTAGTACAATTACTTGCGGCTATCCATCTTGACAAATACCGGTATAGCAAGCATTGCAACATTATAGTTATTATTTATCTGATTTGACTTTCTATTATAGAATAAGTAATAGTACAAATAATAAAACTACGCAAGCTAATTGAATGCTTTGGTAAAGTCAGGCCGATAGAATGGCCGACATTTTCTACATTAACAAATATACTAGCAGAAATCACAACAAATTAAAAATGATCAGTATCAAGGATAATTAGTCTTATCAAGTTGATTGGTAAGTTAACAGGTTTATGCTAAGTTAAGCGAATGATAAATAAATATATTAGTGAAGCTATTTTTCTTGCACGACAGTCGATTGATAAACATCAGGGTGGACCATTTGGTGCGATTATCGTAAAAGATAATCATGTAATTGGACGGGGTACGAATCAGGTGACTCATCATAACGATCCAACCGCCCATGCTGAAATCGAGGCTATCAGGGATGCCTGCCGGAATATTCAGTCATTTTCTCTTGAGGGCTGTACGCTCTATACAAGCAGTGAACCCTGCCCTATGTGCCTCTCAGCTATTTATTGGGCGCGTATTGATACGGTTTTATTTGCCAATACTTATGAACAGGCCAGTCAAATTGGTTTCGATGACCAGTTTATCTTTAAGGAGCTTCATCTAGCACATAAAGATAAACATATTTTTATTTCACAAATCAAAGACAAAGCAATTCTAAATGATGCCCATGACGTTTTTAGCGCCTGGGAGAAATCTCAATCGAAACAAAGCTATTAAGTGATCTGGGAAGATAACACTCTTTACTAAAAATACAATCGACAGGCTTTGGGAATCAGTGCTAAAATGGCGCTTTTGAAATCATCGACAATATAAAGAAAATGGATAGACAGCCAAGATATCTTTAAATGATACTGGGCGCTGGCAAAAAATACTTCATGCTGACAAAGAATAACAAAAAGGGCAATGCACTGAATCATCCCACTGATATAATGAATAGAACACTGCACAATCAAGCACACAAGCCATTTTCACGAGGCAAGGCAGGTTCAATACTATTCACATTCTCCCTATTCATTTTTTCACAATCTGCTCTGGCAGAAACCTATCAATCCAACGGCTGGCAATGTCAACCTATGGACGGTGGTAAATGGAATTGTGCGGCCACCGATGGCCCGCTTGCACCAAAACCCGGCATGGCAAGTCAACCCGGTAAAATCCCTTATCCGACAGCTTCTGTTGTAGCGGTTAAGCCTGCTTTTCCAGAACCTGATTTTTCTTCACCTGAGACAAGCCCGACAGGTGGTCAGGCTGTCATCAAGCCTCTGATTAAACCTCGCACTCCTGTACAAACTGAGAATTGGTCAAGCTGTGCAGTGCAGCCGCTTGAAGAGTATGATCGCAGTGCCATGGCCGCCCAGGCAGATGAAAGCACCAATATCGAAGCAGATAATGCACAATCACCCAACAAAGACCTGATTAATTTTACCGGTAATGTGGTCATCACCAAAAACATTCAGAAATTAACCTCTGATCAAGCAACTTACAACAAAACATCCAGTTTATTCAATGCTGAGGGCAATGTTGTTATCACCGAACCGAACATGGTACTTAAAGGTGATAGTGCCCGCTATCAAACAGATGGACGTAAGGGGCGAGTCGACAATGCCGTTTATGAATTACCTGCTCGACCTGCTCAGGGTGTTGCCGACAATATCCGTTTTAAACCGGGTGAAATCAATCTGGAAAACCCTACTTATTCAACCTGTCCTGCCATTGATCAGGACTGGGTGCTCAGTGCCAGTGAAATGGAGCTCCATACAGAAGAAGGTTATGGCGAGGCCAAACACGCCGTGATGAGATTTAAGGGGGTGCCTGTCGCCTATACCCCTTATATTAATTTTCCACTTAATAATGAGCGCAAAAGCGGTTTCCTGATGCCGGATATCGGCTTTTCAGACACCAATGGCTTTGAACTTGCCACACCTTACTATTTTAATATCGCCCCTGATAAAGATGCCACTGTCACACCTCGTGTTTTATCCGATAGAGGTTTGATGCTGGGTGGTGAATACCGTTATTTAAGTGAAAACCATTCCGGTGAAGTGTATGCCGAATGGCTCAATGACCGCAGCTATGATGATAAGCGTGATGCTGTCGATGTTGCTAACCGTGAAGGAACCGCTAATTTAGGGACCACCGATCCAAACGGCGAAGTTAAACCAAACGACATTTCAAAAAACCGGGGAGCCTTCAGTCTGCAGCAACGTGCTAAATGGGATAATGGCTGGGCCGGTAAAGTTAACTATAATTATGTCAGCGACAGTTACTACCTCGATGATTTCGGTAATAACCTCAGAGATAAGAGCGAAACTCATCTCATCCGTGATGGCCAACTCAATTATAATGGCAGTATATTCAATTTTATGGCCCGAACTCAGGGTTATCAGGAGCTTCAGGATTCCAGTCATACATATAGCCGACTACCGCAATTAAAACTGTCTGCCAACGAAGCATTCTCAGGCTATGGTATTGATCTTGATACCGGTTTTGATTCCGAATTTGTGATGTTTGCACAAAACTGGGATGATGCTCAGGAGGTACGAGTTGAAGCCAGCCGTTTACACCTCAAACCTAATATCAGTGTTCCCTTTAGAAATAGTTATAGCTTTGTCACCCCTAAACTCAGCCTGGATATGGTGACCTATAAGCTGGATAATGAAGACACTGATGACAATCGTTCAGTTAACTGGGATGATGATAGTCCTTCTCGTCTAGCCCCCATTTTCAGTCTGGACAGCGGTCTCTTTTTTGATCGTGAGCTGACTTTATTTGATTTACCCCTGCAGCAAACGCTGGAGCCCCGGTTATTCTATTTATATACCCCAGAAAAAGATCAGGATGATATTCCCCTGTTTGATACCGGACTTTCCAGTTTCAGCTTTAATCAGTTATTTCGTGAAAACCGATTCACTGGTGCTGATCGTCTAGGTGATGCCAATCAAATAAGCGCAGCGCTCACCACTCGTTTTATTGAGGATGCCTCTGGTGCTGAACGGTTAACGGCCTCGATCGGTCAAATTTATTACTTTAAAGATCGTGAAGTGACTTTAAAATATGATAATAATGGCGCTCCAATACAGGACAAAGATGGCAAAGATACAGATTCCAGCTCCAGTATCGCCGCGGAAATCACCAGTCAGTTTGCACGCAACTGGTATACATCCTACTCTTTACTTTATAACCCTCACAATGACGGCTCAACAGATGAAGCCCGCTATCGCCTGCAGTACAAGTCAGATCGTGATCACATTGCTAATTTAGACTATTCTTATCGTGCTGATGACTATGAACAAGTTGAAATGTCTGCTTATTGGAAAGTGGCTCCGCAGTGGCGTGCCCTGGCACATTGGTATTACTCTATATATGATGATGAAACTGCGAAAGTTGATCCCGCCAAAACTCGTGACGGCTACACACTGGACTCAAAGATCGGTGTCGAGTACGACAGTTGTTGTTATGCACTACGTTTTCTTGTGGGCCGTGAACAGGATAATTACTATGCTGAAGCCGACAACTACGTCATGCTGCAAGTACAGTTTAAAGGCTTAGGTTCTCTGTCTCAATCCATCACAGGCAGCGGTCATAATCTTGAAGAAGACATCCCGGGGTTTGTACCCTGGAATAATTAGAATTTAATGAAATTCATTTCTATATAGTAAATGAGAAATTTTTAATTTCGTTAATGCACTTATCTGTTAGGACAATTTCATTATCCCAGTGATTAGGATTTAGAATGTTATTTAATGTAAGACAAGTATTCAAAACACTCAACAAAAGTCACTTTGTCAGCAATCTAGGCTTAGGATTGTTTTTTGCTTTAAGCGGTGTCACTGCTCAGGCTGAAACGATTATTGCACTTGACAACATCGTTGCGGTTGTTAATGAAGATGTCATTACACAATTGGAGCTTAAATCCGAGTTTCGTAAAGTCGTTAAAAATCTGAAGCAAAAACAAGCTAAACTCCCTCCTGCCAATGTATTAAGTAAACAAGTCCTGGATCGAATGATTCTGGAGCGAATTCAGCTGGATCTTGCTAATCGCACAGGTATTAAAGTTGATGATACAACGCTCAGTCGGGCGATTAATAGCATTGCAGCTCAAAATGGCATGTCTTTGAATCAATTCCGTGAAGGCCTTGCCACTCAAGGGGTTGATTTTCGAAGCTTTCGTGATGAAGTAAAAACACAGATTATTCTAAAACGACTGATAAAACGTAATGTGGTTAATCAAATTAAAGTGTCTGATCAGGAAATTGAAAACTTTCTGTTTAATGTCAACAAGCAAGGTGGAATAGAACAATCCTACCACCTTAAACACATTTTAATTGCAACGCCAGAAGGTGCATCACCTGCTATCATCAAAAAAACCAGTGCAGAAGCCATGGAAATCGTTAAAGAACTCAAATCAGGCAAAGATTTTTCTTCTGTTGCCTTAGCTGTTTCCGATGGTCAAAATGCCCTTGAGGGAGGTGACTTAGGGTGGCGTAAAGCGGGCGAAATTCCAACACTGTTTACTGATACCGTCCGTACTTTGAATATCGGTGGTATCTCAGATCCGATTCGCAGTCCAAGTGGTTTTCATATTATTACCATTATCGATAAAAAGGGTGCTCAATCCCATATGATCACCCAGACCCATGCACGCCATATCCTTATCAAACCCAGCATTATTAATGATAACGAACAAGTCATCCAACGTTTAAATCAAATTCGTAAACGTATTATTAATGGTGAAGATTTCGCGACGATGGCAAAAGCACATTCTGAAGATACCTCATCAGCAACTCGGGGGGGTGATTTAGGCTGGTTTAAACCCGGTACCATGGTTCCCCAATTTGAAAAAGCCATGGAGACCTTACAGACCGGAGACATCAGTGACGTCATTCAAACAAGCTTTGGTTACCATATCATCGAAGTACTAGGAAGACGCTCACATGATGATGCTGATGAACTCATTAAAGAAAGAACACGTCAAGTTCTGTCTAACCGTAAAGTTACAGAACAAACCGATGCTTTCTATCGTAAAATTCGTGATGAAGCCTTTATCGAGATTCGTCTGGACAATAACTAAGGTTCAGCACATTGGATAAATTAGTTATCACTCCGGGTGAACCTGCGGGTATTGGTCCGGATTTATGCATCGCCTATGCACAACAGCCGCATGATTTTCAAATGGTGTTACTGGCTGATCCTGATATGATAACTGAACGTGCCGAACTTCTGGGGCAATCAATCAATCTCGTCGAGTTTAATGAACACCTTCAAGATGCATCCGGTTCAGGTACTCTCTATTATCTGCCGGTATCACTGGCTGAAAAATCTGCTGCTGGCACACTCAATGTAAACAATGCCTCTTACATTCTGAACACTCTAGATATAGCGGTTCAAGGTTGTCTCAATAATACCTTTGATGCACTGGTAACCGGCCCTATTCATAAGGGAATTATTAATGTGGCTGGCTTTCCATTTACCGGACATACTGAATATCTGGCAGAAAAAACATCGACCTCAAAGGTGGTTATGATGCTTGCCACGGATGAAATGAGAGTGGCTCTGGCAACGACTCACCTGCCTCTAAAAGAGGTTTCCGAGGCCATTACCACAGAAAGCCTGAGAGAAGTGATCACTATTCTGGATCATGATCTGAAGACTAAGTACGGTCTGGATTTTCCTCACATTCTGATCTGTGGTCTCAACCCTCATGCAGGTGAAGACGGTCATCTGGGGATGGAAGAACTGGATATTATCATTCCCTTGCTAGAACAACTGAACACTGAAGGGTTTAATTTAACCGGTCCTCTGCCTGCGGATACGCTCTTTTCAAAAAGAAATCTGGCACAAGCTGATGCTGTTTTAGCCATGTATCATGATCAGGGCTTGCCGGTACTTAAATACCAGGGATTTGGCAAAGCCGTCAATGTCACTCTGGGGCTCCCCATCATTCGTACCTCAGTTGATCATGGTACCGCACTGGATCTCGCTGGTACAGGGCAAGCCAGCACTGGCAGTTTAGACTATGCTCTGCAAGTCGCCCGCCAGATGGTTACAGCAAAAAAACAAAGACAGTATTAAATCGTATTACTTATCAGTATCTAAAAAAGGTTCATATCGACTCATTGAGCTGAAACAACATCTTTTTGAAGTGCTGCAAACTTTTCAGGAACCTGATCTTTTAACTGAAACAACGCTGTTGTTTTTCCTCTGGTTTTACCTAAGTCTTATCAGCCAATAACAAGCTTAAGCGCTTATTATTACCCATGCTCATGATCACATGCGACATATTATGAATCATGCCAATAATCGCCTAATCTGAGTTCACTCCATTGCTGCTCATATCACTGAGCAAATTCTTGCTGATAGTAATACCACATTGACTAAGATTGAGACAGTTCTTGAGTATCTGGACAGAGAGGAAGCAATTTGAATCAGGTTTCCATCCAGAAAATGAACTCGCCAAAAATAATCATAAGTAATAGCGATTACAGATATTTAACTATATCTAGTCTAAAATAAATAAATAAACATGAGATTATTCACCCCGGGATCGTTAACAATGAACAAAGTAAGAGTCAGTACAAATCAGTTCTTCTTTTTTACTCATATGATATTTCTGCTGACAGTATTTTTTTCATCTCTGGAAAACACAGCAATTGCAGGCACAGAAATACAAAAAGAACACATTAAAAAAAAACTAGCCTATATCGTTTCAGATACCAGAATTCCCTTCTGGGCGATTATGGGACGAGGCGTTAAACATGGTGCTGATTCATTAGGCTACGAACTGGATATCTATAGTGCTGAAAACAATGCAAAACATGAACTGGAATTTACTATAAAAGCAATAAAAGAAAATGTAGCGGGTATTATTGTATCACCGACCACTTCATCAGCCTGTGTCACAATCCTTAAATTTGCAAAGCGTGCGTGCATCCCTGTTGTCATATCTGATATCGGCACAGATAGTGGTGAATATATTTCCTATATCTCTTCAAACAATAAAGAGGGAGCCTATCAAATTGGCAAAATTCTTGCTAAAAAACTACATAAACTTGGTTGGCAAGATGGCCGGGTCGGCATTGTCGCAATCCCCCAAAAAAGATTGAATGGTCAAGCTCGAACTGCTGGTTTTATAAAGGCAATGGATAAGGCTGGAATTAAGGGTGCGGGTATAAAACAGCAATCAACCTGGACTGAAGAGGAAACTTATCAATTCAGTCAGGTTATGATCAATGATTATCCCGATCTTCGTGCCATATGGCTGCAGGGCTCAGACAGATACAAAGGGGCATTATAGGCAATTACTGATGCGGGTAAAAAAGATGATATTCTCCTGATTACATTTGATGCAGAACCTGAATTTCTGGATCTTATTCCACAAGGTATTCTCGTTGGTGCAGCAATGCAGCAGCCTTATCTTATGGGACAGGAAGCGGTCTATGCAATTGACAGTCATCTTAATGGTAAACCCGTTGAAAAGAACAAGAAACTACCAATTCTTGCAATTTCTGCAGACAATATAGCAGAGAATATGGCAACAATTAAAAGAAACGTGCTTGGTATTGAGACAACGGCCATTGATGTGGATAGCAGACAGTGAATATATCTAAACAATCATTATTTATAATCCTTGGAATCATCATTATTTCTGTTGTTGCAGGTATAATGTCTTTACACTCCACTCATACCTACACCGAAACAAAAGAAAAAATAATACAGGAGATGAGATATGACTCAAATTACCTGGGTACCTTATTACAAAAAAACCTTTCTGATCTGGTTAGTTCATACGCTATCAATGAGTACGATAAACTGATATTTAATTCAATTCAGCATCGAGATAACTTTGCTATCATTGTAGAAGACTACAATATGGGAAAAATTTTAGGTAAAAAATCTTATGTGAGTGGAAAGATTCGAGATACCGACTGGAAAATTATTGAATATGATCATGAAAACAATTTACATAAACAACAAGTAGCCGCATCTTATTATTCGGATAGCTATGCTATTACCGCACCATCAGGCGATAAAATAGGTACGATTAGTATTCACATATCGGACCGTTCTATGAATGAAGAACTGAATAAGATAATTTCAGAAACCGTACAAAGCACATTACTCATCTCCACAATATTGATAGTATTACTTTTTATCATTATACGCTTTTTTATTCTAAAGCCACTGTCAAATATTATCGCCACTCTCAATAATAGTGATGCTGACGGGCTTCCCCATGAGTTAATTCCTGATGATGGTTCGTTAGAAATTTTTGCCCTTGCAAATACCATGAATAAAATGGTCAGTTCAATAAGGGACTCAAATATAATGCTGAAAGAGCAGCATAAAAAATTGCTGGAACAGAAAAAGAACTTAAACTATCAGGCAAGCCATGATCGACTCACTGGTTTGGCAAACCATTATCTTTTCGATAATAGATTACAACAAGGTATAAGAAAATCCAAACGCAATGCTACTAAGATAGCACTCCTGATCATTGATCTTGATCACTTTAAGGAAATTAATGATTCTTATGGTCATAAAACAGGTGATAAAATTTTAAAAATTGCAGCTCAAAGGCTTAATGAGATCATACGAAAAGAGGATACTCTGGCTCGTTTAGGCGGCGATGAATTTACCATAATCACTGAAGACTCAAAACAGGGTCAAAATGCCTCATTATTAGCAACTAAAATCTTAAAGGTTCTCAAAAAACCAATTACCCTTAATGCTAATACCTTTTATGTAGGAAGCAGTATAGGCATCAGCTTCTATCCTGATAATGGTGAATCCTCTGAAGACCTGCTTAAATATGCTGATGCCGCAATGTATAAAGCAAAGGATGAAGGACGAAATAATTTTCAATATTATAATACTGAAATGACCAGGCAGGCACTTGAACGAGTTGTAATGGAAACCAGCCTGCGTACAGCGCTAAAAAATAATGAGTTCTGGGTCTACTATCAACCACAAGTAGATGGCAAAACGGATGAACTGACCGGGATGGAAGCACTGGTTAGATGGCAAAGTCCTTCAATGGGTTTAGTGTCACCCGCTAAATTTATTCCTCTGGCAGAATCCACGGGACTTATTGTTCAACTGGACAGACTTGTTATGAAGTCTGCAATGACACAAATCGCTAAATGGTATAAAGCCGGATTCAATCCCGGAATGCTGGCGATGAATCTTGCTATAAAGCAACTTAAGCAAAAAGATTTTATCACAGTATTTGAGGCTCTCATTAAAGAAACAGGCTGTAAAACAGAATGGTTAGCGCTTGAGGTTTCTGAAGGTCAGATCATGGACAAGCCGGAAGAAGCCATAAAAGTCCTCAAAGAAATCTCTGAATCTCGGAGTAGAGTTAGCTATCGATGATTTTGGCACAGGCTATTCCTCACTTTCATATCTTAAAAAATTACCGATCAATAAATTAAAAATTGATCAGTCATTTGTAAAAAACTTACCCGATGACGCAGAAGAAGCTGCCATTGCAAAAGCAGTTATAGCACTTGCTCAAAGTTTAAACCTTAAAATTATTGCAGAAGGTGTTGAGACAGAAGAGCAAAAACAGTTTTTAATACAAAATGACTGCCAGAATATTCAGGGATATTACTATAGTAAACCGTTGCCTGTCAGTGATATGGATGAATACCTGGCAAAGTGATAATTTGTAATCGTCT
The DNA here is from genome assembly GCA_025656775.1 of gamma proteobacterium symbiont of Bathyaustriella thionipta. Taxonomy (GTDB): domain Bacteria; phylum Pseudomonadota; class Gammaproteobacteria; order GRL18; family GRL18; genus GRL18. The sequence goes on along the minus strand of JAHXHI010000153.1, from coordinate 2,245 downwards.
GAATTCAACGCAACAGCACGACACGTTATGATAAAATAGAAAAAATAAATTTTATTGTGTTAAAACGCAGGAAAAACTTTATCATATTCACCATGGTATGGCTGGCGGTCATAAATGACTAAAATAATGGGATAAGTGTGTTTTTGCTTGCAAAACAATTAATAAAAGTCTGCCTGGCCATTGCCTTCATTACGCTAATAAACGCTTGCGGGACCTCCGAGCCCGAAATCACACGCGTAAATGCACGACCTGCTGAACCAACAATTACTATCAAATCAGGCGAGCATCCGCTTGGTCTGGGTGGCCTGCGTCTGGTGAACCGTAAGGTGATCTGGCGTGATGGCACACTCTACATTCCAAACACTTCGGTGTCCAGCAAGCCCATGCCGCTGCTGGTGTGGCTGCACGGTGGCGGCGGGCGCGCCGACTCCTTTGAGTACATGTTTCCATTGGCAGAAAAGCTGGGAGTCGTACTTCTTATGCTCGACGCACGTCACAACACCTGGGATGGAATAGACAGTCCTTTCGGACCTGACGTCATGTTCATCAATGCTGCATTGCGACACACCTTTGAGCGAGTCGCCATTGATCCTCAGAGAGTAGGACTTGGCGGCCTATCAGACGGCGCATCATACGCACTGGCACTCGGACGGGTAAACGGCGACATTTTCACCCATCTCATTGCTGTTGCACCCGGTCACCTTGCACCGCCGGCACCACCAATCAAGCAGCCGAAAATCTTCGTGGCACACGGAACAAGGGATAATGTATACAATGTTATGGGATCCAGAAATTTCATTGTACCGCGATTGAAGCATGCCGGTTATGATGTAACCTATCTTGAATTTGACGGCCCACACTGGGTACCAGCGACAATTGCATATAAGCTGCTGGCGTGGCTCAGGCAATAGAATGGCTCAGATTCAGCATATAAGGCTCACTAGTTCAGTGATAAACGGAGGTTTTTTCAGCATTTTGAGAAATTGATGTGGGTGATATGATAATACTTGCTGTTCGTTAATTTGAGCAGATTTATGTTGATTCCCTGGATTATCTAGACACTAATTTGAGTCAGCCTGGAATGACCATACATGATTGTAATCATTTTTACACCCTTTATCACCTTTGCAATATGTCTTAACCTCTGGATAAACAGAGGCACCAAGAACTGATCAGAATGTATACCTTTTGATGAGTACTTATTGGTCACGCCAATATGTAAAAGCACCATATTTTCATCATCAACAAGTGAATAAATCATGACTCCAATCAAAACCTTATTTTCAGAATTAAGAGCAAAGAGAGTTTGTGCATCATGCAAACCATTAAGTGTCAGCTTTATATTATCATCGACTGAACAAATTTCCGGTTGGCCAAATAGATTGATACTATGAGTAATATTAAGAATATAATCTTTCTGCCTTGGATTAAAAAACAAGAGTTTTTCAAGTGCTTTGCTATACTGTTTATTCAACTCTGAAGTAAAAAGAATTTCCATAATTTATTATCTATATTTTTTACAAAAATAGTGTTCATTTAAAGGATAGAAAATTTAATCACCCTTTTCAATCAATACGCTTTAAATAGACTCATTTTAGTGACTCAGATCAGACAAAAATTGTCCATGATGATTCTGGTACTAATTTATGGTATCAGGTTTAACATGTAAACTCACAAATCACTACCAACCCTATATCAAAAATATTTACTTTACCATTAGTGGAAAACCACTGTCCCCATCATTGATAGTCTCAATATAATTTGTTAAACGGTTATTGTAACATCAAAAAAAATATCATATTGGCAAATATGGACAGGTGCTCATATGTGAATAATTATTAAATTCATCTTTTAATCAATAAGCTCTCTCAGTATTCACTAATTTAACGATTAAGAATAATTTTTAGCTTATTAAGCGGTAACTAATATGACTCACCTTTTTTTAAGACTTCTCACGTCAGTTTCTTTTTATCTGTTTTGCACGTTGACCTATGCCGCTGTTAATATACCTATTCAAGCCAGTCAAATTGATGAAGTGCCCATAAAAAAAATTATATGGACAGGCTGTGGAATTACTAAAAAAGCGTTTATGTCTGACATTGCTGCAGCCTATAAAGAAAAATATGATGTGATTATTGATTTAAAAGGTGGTGGAGTGAGTATGGCCAACTTATATGATGTAAATTCCCACGTTTTTAATCACAAAAATTGATGCTATAAAGCAAAAACCCCCTTAAATAAGTTG
>JAHXHI010000123.1 GCA_025656775.1 gamma proteobacterium symbiont of Bathyaustriella thionipta | reverse complement strand
AAACTGGCTGCATGACAGCAGAAATGATGATGGATATTATATATCTTATTTTTTAATTGTGTTGTCTTGACAGTGGGGTCCACTATAATGAACAACAGGCTTATGTCTTCACAAGCAGGTGATGAACTGGATTTTGTGACCGTCTCAGGTACACCTTATACTGCTGTATTTGACAGGTTCAGTAAGGGGCATCGGTCAAAGACATGGATTGGGCATTTAAAAGGTTATGGAATTCAGTATAGGGTGATGATTACTCTCAATAAAAATGAGATTGAAGGGCGTATTTCTACCCCGGAAGGAATCATGCACCTCAAGTCATCAAAAGGAGAAGTCATATTAATAAATTATGAACTGGAAGGTATGCAGAAGGTTCCATTTGGTAATGATTTCTTGTTGCCTGAGTACGATGTACCGTTGCCTGTACCGGATCAATCCTTATATTATGAGCCTGATAGCATCAATTTAGCGGCAGCACCAAGCTCATACAATGGTAATACGATAGTGGATGTTCTGGTTTTATATAATGCTGATTTTATATCTCACAATAACAATGATGCATTGACTCGCATTGATTATCTCACAGCTGTGTCTAATCAGGCTTATATAGACAGTCAGGTTTCTATGCAGATCAGAGTGGTGGCTGCTGAGCTGATTGATTACAGTACAACGCCTTCAAATGAAGCTGCACTTGATGCCATATCAGATACCTATAATTCAACTCTGGCTGTTGATGTAGCCGCTTTACGCAATCAAACAGGTGCTGATCTGGTTATTTTTATTCGCCCATTTAAAGCCAGTACTCATGGTGGTTGTGGTCTGGCAAATTTAAATAAATATATGAGCTCATTACATATTTTTGCTACTGTCGGCGATGGCAGAGATATAGACTGGGTGAGTGGTGGATATTCTTATTGCACTGACGATGCATATGCACATGAGCTAGGGCACACAATGGGACTGACTCATGAAGAAGCAATTTCAAGTACGTCTGGTTCACATTTATATTCCTATGGTTATGCGCCTAAGGATCCTAATTCTAATCCTACTAATCCAGCAGACCAGAAATATCTTTTTAGTACCATAATGGCTTATGGCAATCCTAGTACTGGCACTCCTGACGTGTTCCTGTTTTCAAATCCGGATATTTCTCTATGTAATAATTTGCCCTGCGGTACTGCTAATGCAAACAATGCACTTTCATTAAATAATGATAAAGACATTCTCTCTGGTTTTAGAGATCAAGTCGTTAGTCAGACAGTTAATCTTAATGGTGTGTATTTTTTGTTAATGTAGTTGATAATATACTACGAAATTAATTCTTAGCTCTTTTGGCCCATATTCATAACATTGGCTTCTTCTGAAATAACCTCATCTTTTAACCAACTACCCTTTTAAAATAATCATTTTTAATTCAGAAGATAGTTGACAGGTGCCATCAAGCCAGACTTATTTGAATCTGGTTTATTTTCACCCATACGACTCGTGCTGTCATCTGAGTTTATAAAATGTATACCTGCCCATGACACAACTAATAGAGTAATAATAACCAACACCCCTAATATTATTTTATTAAAACCAGAGTTTTTTGCCTGAGTGTCGTTGGACTTGATTGAATTATCCACTGCATGAATATGAGTGTTTTTTATATCTTGTGGATGATTGAGATTAACTGTCTTTGGTGTTTTTACTGGAGTCTGCTTGTTTTGAGAGACCATTATTTTATTGACAGAACATTTGGCTCCGGTTGTTTCAAACACCAGCTTATATTGTTCTGCCTGCTTCTTTGATAAGTTTTTTTTTAGTATAATTTTTTTTCTTAAAAAAAGCTGGTCAACACTACTTTGTTTATTATTAAAAAATTTTTTTAACTGCTTTTTAACAGTAACAAGATCAGCACCCTCTTTAATTTGTCCTGAAAAGACTAAATGATACTTTTCTTCATTATTAGTGACTGGCAAGCCTGCTCTCCCTGGTATAGTACGTCTGCCTTACAAATTATCAGTATTTCTTTTAAGGTAGTTTAGCACTTTCTTGAAGAATGATGAATTAAAAGCGCAGGTAAACAAACGGAAGGTTCTGACTATTAAACTGACCATTTTACTGGGTTTTTGATTTGATGTTTAAGGCACATATAAAGAACAATACGATGTGCCTTAAATTTGAGAAATGATTTAAAACTGAATATTATCTTTATTTTTTTCTAAGGTCTTTTGACCAATACCTTTAACATTTTCCAGGCCGGACAGATCTTTAAAATTACCATGCTCCGTTCGCCAGGCAATAATAGCCTGGGCTTTTTTTAAACCGATACCGTTCAGGCTGTCAGCGATAGTTTGTGCATCTGCGGTATTAATATTAACTTCCTGTGCCATAACCGTCGAAGAAAAGGTCAGTATTAATGAGAGCAGTAAGGCATTTAATCCGTATTTAATTATTTTCATTGTTTTTCCTTAAAAAGTTGAATATAAGCAGTTATTTAATTAACTGCCTGTGTATCTTAAGGAAAAAATAAGGTCTGATCTGTCAGTCACTTTCCTGGTAATTTGTCAGATTTTTCTGCAGTAAATTGTAGGCTGATTACGAAATTTATTATTCATTTTCATCAAACTGTTTTTTGTGCAGCTGGCTATAAAAACCATCATACTCAATCAATTCCTTATGATTGCCTTGCTCAATAATAACCCCTTTATCCATCACCACGATCAAGTCTGCATTTTCAATGGTCGACAAACGGTGTGCAATGACCAGAGTGGTACGCCCTTGCATCACATTTTCCAATGCTGCCTGAATTTTTCGCTCTGATTCTGTATCCAGCGCTGAAGTGGCTTCATCAAGAATTAAAATTGGTGAATTTTTTAATAAGGCTCGGGCGATTGCCAACCGCTGTCTTTGTCCACCCGACAAAAGCACCCCGTCCTCACCCACTAAGGTATCAATACCATCACTCTGCTCATTAATAAATTCCATCGCATAAGCAGACTCTGCGGCTTGAATCACTTCATCACGACTGTGCTGACTTAATGCACCATAGGCAATATTTTTCTCAATGGTGTCATTAAACAAAGTCACATCCTGAGTGACGAGTGAGATTTGTTTCCTTAAAGAGCTCAGGCTGTAATCTTCCAGCGAGTGTGCATCAAGTAATATGTCACCTTTGTCTATCTCATAAAAGCGCGAAATCAAACTGGCTAAGGTGGACTTACCACTGCCTGAGCGCCCAACCAAAGCAATGGTCTGCCCCGGTTCAATGGTTAGATTTAAATCACTGATAATGATTTTTTCTGTTTGCGGATAAGTAAACTGTACCTGCTTAAACTCCAGTCTTCCTTGTACTACCTCTGCTTCATAGGTGCCATTGTCTTGTTCTGACTCTTCATCCAGAATGGTAAACACACTTTCAGCGGCCGCGATGCCTTTTTGTATCGTCGAATTCACTTCACTGAGCTGTCTAATAGGTTTGGGCAATAAGCCCGCCGCAACGATATAAGAAATAAATTCAGCGGGTTCCATATCACCTAGAAAACTCAGCGCTAAAAAAACGAGAAATGATAAGGCTGAGGCAACAATCATTTGCAGAACCGGCGTATTGATCGCTGAAGTCATGATCATCTTCATATTTTGCCGGTAGTTTTTCTTACTCGCCGCTAAAAATCGTGCCTGCTCATATTTTTCTCCACCAAAGCTTTTGACTTCTTTGTAACCATTAATGGCCTCCGATGAAATATGAGTAATATCACCCATGGTCACTTGTATTTTTTTGCTCAGTCTTTTGAATCGTTTGCTGGCGAAGGCAACGACAAAAGCAATGAGCGGGGCAATGGCCAGGAACGTCAGTGATAACTGCCAGTTTGAGTAAAATAGAAAGACTAATAAAGCAATGACAGTGATACCTTCTCTGACAATCACTTTTATCGCATCTGTAGCCGCTCCCGTTACTTGAGCAACGTTAAAGGTAATCATGGAGATCAAATGACCTGAATTGTTCTGCTCATAATAGCTATTGGGTAACAATACTAACCTGTCAAACATTTCTGTACGTAGAGTATGCACGATTGAAAAGGAGACTTTAGCCAAAAAATAAGTCCCGATAAAGCCACCGATACCTCTTACCAGATAAATACCCAGTAAGCTCAGAGGAATGAGATAAACCGCTTGAGTGTCCTTAACGTAAACAGCATCAGTCAACCATCCCATGACTTTAGCAAGCAGTGGTTGTGACCCCGAATACAGCAAAAACCCTAAAACACTCAATACAAACATTTTCCAGTGCGGCTTAACATAGTGTAATAAGCGGATATAGACTTGCAGACCTGATTGTTTATTTTTACTACTCAAAACATTCTCATTCATGCTGAAAAGCATGGATCATATCATATTTCATATAAATTCAGCATTTTGTAGCATCTTTTATAGCAATTATGGGATAATTAACGCTCTGATATTTAACAGCCCTGAATCAAAAATAATGATGGTTGTTAAATTCTTTATTTCCTTGAAAGATATAGAGTATAAGCAACTTAATGCGAAATCTCAGCCGCCAGAAGTTTAATGAACTCACCCAAAATTCTATCGTTTTAGCACAGGATGAATTTGGTGAAAAAGTACTCGAGCTGCCAGACCACTCTATTATTAAACTATTTCGAGTGAAGCGTTTTATTTCACAAGCGACCCTTTATTCACCAGCACGACGTTTTGCCAAAAATGCCAAACGCTTACAACAACTCAAGATTCCAACGATCAGCCTGATTAATTTATACAAAATCAAGCACATTAAACGCACTGCAGTTCATTATCGACAACTTGAAGGGCTTACCCTTAGAGAATATCTACAATCCAAGCCCATTGAAGATGATTTTCTGGCACGCCTGGGTGAGTTTCTGGCACACTTACATGCCAAAGGTATTTTTTTTCGCTCCGCTCATTTTGGTAATATTATTGTTACCCCTGAAAAACAATTTGGCTTAATTGATATCTCAGATATGAGTATTAGTCATTTTGCACTGGGATATTTCAAACGTATCAGAAATTTAAAACATATTTTCAGGCTCCCTGAAGATATACAATTAGTTCAAAACAATAGCGTCATTGAGCAAAGTTACCTTGCACACTGTGGTATTAATAAAAAGAAGTTTCATCAGGTTTTTTTACAGACCTGTGAAAAACTGAAACAGAGCTAGAGACACGACATGTTCAACACTATCTTAAAAACTGCTGACAAGCATATTTATATTACGACAGCATTGCTAAGCTTGCTTATCTCCTTATGGCTCTTTGCATCCAGAGATATTATTTCCCGTGATGCGGTTTTATACGTTACCGCTGCACAGGCATTTCTTGATGGTGGACTTGGCGCAGCATTTAAGGTTTGGGCATGGCCTTTTTACTCTATCGCCATCGCCATCACTCATCAACTCACTGGTTTGAATCTTGAGTATTCCGCATACGTTCTAACAATATTACTTGAAACCGTCATTAGTGTGACCTTTGTAAAAATCTATTCGAAAATAGCCTTTGATGGTGCTCGTTTATGGGTGGCGACGCTTTTTATTCTTAGCTTTGTTACCTTGAATGATTATAAGGGCGATATATGGAGAGAATATGGGTTTTGGGCGTTTAGCTTAATGGCCATCTATCAATTTATTCTTTTTTATCAGAGCCCCAATAAAGTCAATGCTCTCTTATGGCAATTGTGTATTTTTACAGCCACATTATTCAGAACTGAGGCCATTGTATTTGCAGCCCTTGCACCCTTTTATTTTCTGTTCATTCAGAATAATACTTTTGCCGAAAGAATTAAAAACCTGCTCACACTCAATTCCGTTTTTTATTCTATTGCTCTGATCGCCATTATTATTTTCCTGCTTTCCAGCCAGTTACAGGAGCTCATTTTAAACAACCTACCTCCCCAGATTGTTTACCTTTCACCCAAAGAAATTTTTGGCAACTTTAATTTAGCGGCCGATAATTTTGTTAAGCATGTGTTGCCTTATGACTATTCCGCAGGCTATAGCCACTTGATTATTGGCTCTGGTTTATTAAGCATGCTTATCTTCAAACTCATAAAAAACTTTAGCCTTATTTATCTGGGAATATGGTTAATGGGTAGTTATAAAAACTGGATTAACAAAAAGCAAGAATCAACTATTATTTATTACTTTGCTGCAATAGCACTCTTAATACTATTGGTTTTTATTACCACTCGATTATTTGTCTCCACACGCTATACCGTTTTTTTATTATTATTAATCGGACTGATTTTTTCCCAGTATCTGGATTACTTCCTGTCGTATCTAAGTCAGCAAAAATATAAACTCTGGTTAGCGGCCCTGAGCATTTTTATTGCACTTCAATTTCTCGACAGCATTATCAGTACGGGAGCAAAAAAATTCCCCATACAACACAGTAGTGAATGGTTAATTCAAAATAGTAAGCCTGATGATAAAATTGCCTGCAATGAAGGCAGGTTTACATTTTATACTAAGCATAATTGTAAAATAAAAAAGAAACGATTCAGGAAAAATTATAATCAATCTGATATTCAATATCTTAAAAATAACCACTATCGCTATCTTTTATTGTGGGTCAAACATAAAAATACCACGATGTTGAATAGCCTTGAACAGGATAATAATTTAATACTACTAAAACAATTTAAAAACAAAAGAGATGATGTTGCTCTGGTTTTTAAAATTAAAAATTAATGACAGCTTACTATTAAATTATCTATGAAACATTCCACTATCAAATTTATCATTCCCTATTTTGGCCAGTGGCCTGAATGGATTAATTTGTTTATGCTGTCTTGTCAGTATAACCCTGATATTGACTGGTTGTTTTTTACCAATTGTGATGAGGCTGACATTAAACCGAAAAATACTCAGTTTATTCACATTAGTTTTAATGATTATAAGACACTTGTTTCAGATAAATTAAAGATTAATTTTAGCCAATCCGATCCCTATAAACTCTGTGATTTAAAACCTGCCTATGGCTATCTACATCAGGAACACCTGGTGGGTTATGATTTTTTTGGATTTGGTGATCTCGATGTGATCTATGGTCAGCTGCGTCACTTTTTAACTGAAGAGGTATTACAAAATCACCAGCTTATTGCCACCCATGATAATCGAATTTCGGGGCATTTCTGCTTATTGAAAAATAATGAAACCATGCGTAATGCCTTTCGCAGGATGCCCCATTGGAAAGAATTATTAGAAACTCAATCTCATCTTGGTATTGATGAGTCCAAATTTACCAAAGTTTTTATGCCTCATAGAAAGCATCCAAAGTGGCTGAAAAGCCTATATGGATTATTCAGCCCCTATTGGCGGAATAATTATTTTCATGAACAATACAGCACCATTCTTTCGCCCATTCACTGGATTGACGGCAATGCAGAGCATCCTCAGCAATGGCATTGGGAAAAAGGCAAACTGAGCAACACCGTCAATAACGATACAGAATTTATGTATCTGCACTTTATGAACTGGAAATCTTCAAGATGGTTAAGCAAAGAATACGGTTCTCAGGCCGCATGGGAAGCTCTGGATTCGTTAGTGCATTTTGATAGTCGTGTTGAAAACAATTTTTGGACAATTACCAAGTCTGGATTCTACTTAAAGTAGTAAACAAAATATCTTAAGTCCAGATTTTTATTTTCAGGAAAGTATCCATGTTCTACTCACTGTATTTTGAAAAAAAACGGGCACGCAAAGCAGGTATTAAAATTAATGACTTTCGAAATTTAAAAAAGTCCAGTATTTTGCATTTAGAGACACCCGTCTCTCTTGGTGATAGCAAAGTGATTGTAGAAAATAATTTAAACAATACACTCTCTATTGGCCGACATAGTTACATTAGAGGGGGGGAAATTCTAAATACTTCCAAAATTGGTCGACATTGTTCCATTGGTCAAAATGTCACACTGGGCCTTAACCGGCGAGCTCATCCAGTTGACTGGGCTTCAACCAGTACCGAGATATGTCATACTTATTCAGCCGCAGATCAGCCTCTGGAAATAGGACATGATGTCTGGATTGGGCAAGGCGCTGTGATCATGTCTGATATAAAAATTGGTAATGGCGCCATTATTGGTTGTAACTCAGTCGTCATTAAGGATGTTGAACCTTATCAAATTGTCGCGGGCAATCCTGCTAAAGCAATACGATACCGCTTCGATGAACACATTATTTCAGCATTAAACCAGTCTAACTGGTGGGAGTTTCCATTAGAGGTTCTTAAAGATTGTAAGCCCGACAATATCAGTGATTTTATTGCACGCATCCATGAATTAAAAAAACAGGAAGATGCTCCTATAGTCAAAATAATAAAGAGAAAGGTTTATCAATAGCCAGGCTGTAAGCGTCTACAGATGATGTTTGAATTGTTAATCATTGACATCTCTTACCGCGTTTCTGACGCTCAACCAGATATTTTTTAGTTCGTGATTTTATCTCATTAAACTGCTCACGATTTTCCGCACGATAGGCAATTTTTGTTTGTCTTATAGACTGAAGGTGTTCATCAATAATACCATTGGTCAGTTTAACACCAAAGCCATCGCTTACCTGTTGCTTAGAAAATAGGGTATTTAAAATTATTTTTCCAACCGTATCGGTGTAATGAGAACTATCAAGATACCACTTCATATAACTGCTGTCCGTTGGTAGTGACTCTGTCGTGTAGCGGTTATATCCGGTAAAATCCCATAGCTCAATTTTTGCACCTGCTTCCTTATTTATCTGTTCAACAAGCAGCGTCAAATCACGCTTCCACTGTTCAAATGACAACCAGAACCCATTGGCATCAAGTGTTTCAAGCAATCTTGCATGCACAGGAGAGATAAACAGGTGTACCTCTACATCATGACTTGCTGCCCAGCGCAGCATCTCTTCCAGAACTCTCAGCGTATTGTGACCATGGGCATCTTCATAGCGAAAACGGTTATCACGACAGGGCGTCCATGAATTGCGAACACTGCCATTTTCAAAGTGTTTAAATCTTGCCTGATAACCTAATGCTGCATTTTTCTTTATTTCACGCTGGTTATTCTGCTGCCCCCACTCATGGTATTTATTGTCCATCTCTTTTTGTTTGCGAAGTGTTCTGATACTCGCCTTTGTAATAGATGAGCTAAACAGGGTCAGCATACTTCCATCCAGATAACGTACCAATCCGTCTAACCAGTCATCGCTTTTATAGAGTAATTCCGGATAGCTATATTTCTGCTTTGAATAGCCGTTAAACATAAAAAAATCTGTACTAATAACGACACTCTTCACTGGAGCAACTTGTGTTGAGTGATACAGCATCGCTGCCAGCGTATCGATTGTCGCCCCATTTAACGCCGCATTAAATCCTGACTCACCCTTTTCATCCCAGGCAGTGCCATAGGCAGGGATGCCAATTTCCGTTCTTGATGATCCTAATGCTATTCGCTGGTATTGATTGCGTTCTATCTGAACTGGCTTGGCGAGTCGAGTATAGGAACCATAGGTGGTTTTATATGAATTAAAGCCATCCACCTTAACAACACGATATATATCTAACGGATCGGCAATGAGATTAAGAATGACAACGCCAAGAATAAATAATCCTGTCATCATCAATAGCTTTGTAAAATAGTTATTAATATTCATAATTAAAATTGGAAATACAGAAATTCACTCACGCTGTTAAGATTAATCAAACTGAGCAGTAATAATACCGAGGTAAAAGTCAGCCATTTCCAGTTAGGTGACCACGCGAGTTTTGACGGATACTTGTTAACCATAGAGTCTTGATCATAAGCAATATGCCACTGCTTCATCAGCTGCACGGTATTAGGAAACAACCATGCGAGAGCACCGGCAAACACCAGCCAGTTAATCACATCCTTATCAATATATCGACTGGCAAAGGTACTTACTTCAACATTAAAGCCCATTTTTGTAAGTCCGCTCACCCAGGCTCCTGCATCGGGATGTAAGGCAATGCCATTACTACCGAACATCGCAGTAAGGATTGACCAGGCACCTGAGAGTGTTTGTGCACGAAAAATAACAAAGGCAAACATAACAAACAAAAATGTCGTCATAACCGCTGGGATGGTCAATTTATTTTTATGTTTTTTATACCAGGCGGGGCAGAGGTGGTCATCCCAAAGATGGTATAAGGCAAGCATCATTCCATGTAAAGCACCCCAAATCATAAAGCTCCAGCCTGCACCATGCCATATGCCGCCCAGCAGCATTGTTGTCAGCAGGTTACGATAGCGTTTCAGCTCCCCATTCCTGTTACCACCCAGTGGAATATACAGATAATCCCGCAGAAAACGAGACAATGTCATGTGCCAGCGTCGCCAGAAATCTGAGATATTTCGGGCTTTAAGCGGTGAAAAAAAGTTTAACGGCAGACGCACACCAAACATCCGTGCCAACCCAAGCGCCATGTCTGAATAACCGGAAAAATCAAAATATAATTGAAACGTATAGGCCAGACCTGCAACCCAGGCTTCAAGAAAAGTAATCTCAACGCCCATATCTGCAGCCCGAAAAACAGGGCTTGCATAGAGCGCCAGATTATCTGCGACAATCACCTTCTTGAATAAGCCCAGAGTAAAGATAGTCATACCGATGGCAAGATTTTGTGCTATCAGATGATTGCCGTCGGGTTTCATAAACTGTGGCATCATTTCTTTATGATGCACGATGGGGCCTGCTATCAGTTGAGGAAAAAAGGTAACAAAAAGACAGTAGTGTAAAAAGCTGTATTCCTTTGTTTTTCCCTGATATGCATCCACTAAAAAAGCCACTTGCTGAAAGGTAAAAAATGAGATAGCCAATGGCAGAATAATTTCCTCAAGATGCCATTGAGTGGCTAATAATAGATTGGTATTTTCGACAAAAAAATTGGCATATTTAAAATAGCCCAGCCAGAAAAGATTCAGGCCCACACCGATGGATAGCCATAACTTTTTGCGATGATTGACACTGGAAATTTTTTGCCCCAGCAAATAGTTAGCAATAATCGAGACAGCAATAAGGATTAGATAATCGGGTTTCCACCAGCCATAAAAAAAGAGTGAGGCAAAAACAAGCCATAAAAAAGAGTGCTCAATACCGGCTTTGCTTCTGATCCAATAAAAAAGAACAAGCGATACAGGGAGAAAAAATAAAATAAAAATGTATGAGTTAAATAACATATAAAGTGAGTTTACACTATTTGTTAATCTGAAATGCTATCAGGCATCATTCAATAATTGCCCAAAACCACGGTTGATTCATCTGCCTGAAAACGATTGACAGGCGAACAGGGCTCATGCTCTCAATGATTTCACGAAAGGTAAGTGCCAAAAAGCATTTTGCACCGCGTCATCAGTAAAGTTTTCTTCCAGGCACTGTCTGTTTTGTTCATTTAATGCCTTTTTTTGCGCATCATCCATGGCATACATTGTTAACATTAATTTTGCCAGTTTATCGACACCACCCACATCAAACAGCCATTGTTTGTTGCTAATAATTTCTCTGGCACCGCCGACATTAGTTGATATCACGGGTACTTCAGCCATGATGGCTTCCAGCAGCACCATACCAAAAGGCTCATAATCAGAGCTTAAAATAAAACTATCAAAGGCTCGGAAGTAATTGACTGCTTCTGGAACAACCCCCAGAAAAAAAACCTGATGTGCCAGCTTTAATTGTTGTACCTGTTGTTTTAATTCTTTTTCCAGCCTGCCCTGTCCGATGATCACCAATACGGCATCGGGTAGTTCAGGTGCTGCTTTGGCAAAAGCATTAATCAGCGTTCGCTGGTCTTTATCAGGGTGTAAGCGGCCTACATTGGCAAAAACATAACTCTCCTGACTAATCCCAAGATGCTTACGAGCAGCCTCTTTATCAAGCTGATCTGCCCTGACCTGTTCAGGGTTGATTCGGTTATACAGAGTTTGTATCTGCTGCTGCGGGAATCGGGGAAGATATACTCTCATCTCATCTCGAATGGCATTGGAAACCCCCAGAAGATAAAGATTTTTTTTGTGACGATTAACAAACCAGCGACGGGTAAAACGTTTGAATTTGCCAAAAGAATGGTTCACTCCAATAACGGGCAAATGCTTAATATTGCGTAGTATATAAATAGCTTGATAACGATGCCCAATAGCAAAATCAAAGTCATATTGAGAGCAAAGTTGTTTTATCTGTTTGATAGGCTTACGCTTCAATCCTTTTAAACTTTTGCAGGGATATTCAAGAAAAATAACCTCATCCGAATCTGTTTGCTTAACCACATCATTATTTTTTTCACCCACCAGATAGACGGTGATAACTTTATATTCGGTTCCTTTAAACAAACTGGCATATTGTCTGGCAACATCCAGAAAAGGAAAGGTGTAGTCATGGCAAAGCTGCAAAACATATTTTTTATTGACTGAGGACATCTAATCCTTACTCTTTAGTCACAAGAATGTCCTGCATAATCAGGTATTGTAAATCAGAACCATAAAACATATTCAACGCATCTTCCGGTGTACATACAACCGGTTCACCACGACGATTTAATGAGGTGTTTAATACCACGCCATTACCTGTTAACACTTCCACTTCTTTTATTAAAGCATAATAACGCGGGTTAACACTTTCTTTTACCGCATGGGCACGTGCAGTACCATCTTCGTGTACTACCTCAGGCACTCGATCTGCCCAGCCGTCATTCACTTCAAAGGTGAAGGTCATAAAGGGTGCAGGGTGATCGGTTTTCAACATAATGGGTGCCACCGTATCTAACATACTGGGGCAAAAAGGACGCCAGCGTTCACGAAATTTAATTTGCTCATTGATGCGATCAGCAACACCTGGAATACTAGGGCAACCTAAAATACTGCGTCCGCCCAATGCTCTGGGTCCAAATTCCATACGCCCCTGAAACCAGGAAACCGGATTACCATCAGCCAGAATTTTAGCGATGCTTTTAGGGACCTCATTAATTTGCTCATATTTAACCGCCTGACCATCATCTGTGGTATAGGTTTCACAAGCGCTTATACATTGTTCATTAGTAAACTCAGGCCCTAAGTAAACATGTTCCATTTTTTCCAGTTCAATGCCTCGTGCAGCAATGGCATAAGAAGCTGCACCGATAGCAGTACCGGCATCAGAGGCCGCCGGCTGGACAAATAATTCTTTGACTTCATTTCGGGCAATGATTTTCTGATTGAGTTTAACGTTCAGTGCAGCTCCGCCTGCAAAGGCAATTTTGCCCGTCTCTTTGATAATATCACCCAGATAATAATCCATTAATTTCAGTGAGATTTCTTCAAATAATTTCTGCATGGATGCAGCATAGTCAATATAGGGATCATCAATTTCATCACCTTCTCGCTTGGGGCCTAACCAGTCAATTAATTTAGGAGAAAAATAGAAGCCCTGACCATT
Organism: gamma proteobacterium symbiont of Bathyaustriella thionipta; assembly: GCA_025656775.1. Taxonomy (GTDB): domain Bacteria; phylum Pseudomonadota; class Gammaproteobacteria; order GRL18; family GRL18; genus GRL18. The sequence goes on along the minus strand of JAHXHI010000123.1, from coordinate 17,511 downwards.
TTCTTTATAACGGCGTGTACCAATCACATTAACCAGTTTGGTATTTACTTTAAACTCCAGGCCGCCACAGCTCTCTTTAAGTGAAATCAACCGGGAAAAATCATATTTATCGGGATCGCCATAAGGTGCCATACCCATCACCTTAAACTCACCATCGAGCATTTCAAAGCCTAAATATTCTGTCATCGCACCATAAACCCCGCCTAATGAGTCGGGATCATAAAATTCTTTGATTTTGTGGATTTTGCCATTTTCACCATAGCCGAAAAAAGTAGTGGCATATTCACCTTTTCCATCAATACCCATAATGGCCGTTTTTTCTTTAAAACCACTCAAGTGATAGGCACTACTGGCATGTGCAAGGTGGTGTTCTACCGATTCAAACTGAATCTTATCCCAATTTATTCCCACGGTTTCACACATATTTTTAATGTAACCGACATAGCGACGATAGCGCCGGTTGCCATTAAATAAAGCATCCAGTGCGCGATCCGGTGCATACCAGTAGCGCTTGGCATAGTGCCAGCGCGCCGCTGTTGACAGGTCAATTTCTGCATAGGGAACGGCAACAATATCAATCTGCTCAGGTGTAATACCCGCATATTCAAGACAAAAACGAGTCGCTTCAAGCGGCATTTTACCCTTGGCATGTTTGTCTCTGAGAAAGCGTTCTTCTTCAGCTGCAGCAACGAGCTTACCATCAATAAATAGCGCTGCTGAGGGATCGTGGTTAAGAGAGCCGGATAATCCAAGCGTGATCAGTGGCACAAAGCGTTCCTTAATTTATACAAATAAAGTGATTAAAAGGGATATATTTCTGAATTTAGGTGTAATTTTATCAACTTTCTGAGCTAAGTAATAGTAGTAGGAAAATCATACGATGTGGAAATGCATTTATTCTCTATTATGAAAAAACTTCAAAATTTTCCTGATACGCACCTTATCCTGGGCTGATAATTTTTGACATTGGGCATAATCTTTATAAAAGGCAAGACGCTGTTTTTTTGATAATTCATATTTGGCGCGTTTATCCAGACAGGCAAGGTCTTTTATTATTCGAAATTCTAAAAAGGGTTTATACCACTTCATACCGGATGGACAATCGATCAGGTATATCTGAGGAAAATCAGCCTTAACATCAACCATAATATTGCGCCATTTAAAGTCATTATGGGCAAAGCGGTGCTGATGTAAAATTCTGGCAGCTTCGGCAACCTGATGACTCACCTGAGCGACCCACTGCTTGTGCTTTAATAGAGGCTGATAATGATCGGCAATATTGGCCAGATCGCTGGTATTCACTAATTCTTCAGTTATCAGAACCCCTCTATGAGTGATCCAGCCTCTGGTTTCCTGACCATAGGCAATGACTTTAGCAACAGGAATATTTAATGCCTGAAACCATAAAAGGTTTTGCCATTCAGTTTGTATCTTGCTTTGTCCTAAAAAGCGTTGTATTTTTTTTCGGGAAATATTATATTTTTTCAGGTAGAAATAATTACCATCAATCGCTACTTTGTATACCTGACTCAGCGGACTTTTAGTAATAAATTCACCTTCATAACGATAGGCATCATCAAAATCTTTAAACAGATCACCCAGAGCGGTATGTTTATATTCTGGAATAATATGCCAGAATATTTTTTTTGGCATAATCCATTTAGCAAGAAAATTAAACATGAAATTCCAATAGTGCGACTATATCGCATCTCCTTTACGCTGTTTTCTGCGCCATAATTTCTGACCCTGTAATTCCACTTTTCGCCAGAAATCTGCATACTTAGTCAAACAATCACGTAATGAGCTGTTATTGTAGCCTTTCATAAAACGAAAAAAATCCCGCTGAGTCATGCCGATATTCATCGCTGAAAAATAAAGGCTGGCAATATCTTTCACCCGCCATCGTTCAGGCGTTTGCTGTCGCAGCTGCGCCCGGTGAAGATCAATTAAAGATACTTTCAGCTGCTGATAATCCGGGCTCTCTTTATTATTACAGGCTTCCAAAAGACGCTTATCCATAAGCTCCTTATCCATCAGGAAATGACAAATATAAAAATCTCGATGATTAATACCATTGTCATGCATGGTACGACTGATATGAGCCAGTTTACTGATCAGAGTCTGCTTAAGCCTGAAGTCCGGCGGTGTGTGCAGCCAGTCAGCACAGAAATCTTCCAGGCTAATGGTATTGATTAGATCTTCAGTAATAATAAAGGATTGCTGTTTCGCTGGATTGTTACCTTTAAGCGCATAACCGGCAATACGCATGGTATCAATATGCAATTGTTCAAGTTTTTTTATCGCCAGGTATTCATTTTTTGCCCCAAGAACAGGCAGGCGCAGGCGGATCAGATTTTCAATAATTTCAAACCAGCCGACACCACGGTGAATTTTTATAAAATAACTATGATTCTGCAAAGTAAAGCGGAGTGTTTTACGCGCTTCAAGTGCACGAAAGACTTCTCCCTGAAGTGTTTCTGCTTCAGTAAAAGGATCTTTATTTTTCCATTGTTGAGCAAATACTTTGCTTAATTCTATGTGCATGATCAGATTTTAATTAATGAACCAAAATAAGCTTTCCAGGGTTTATAACAGGATTTTTTATCCCAGTTTTTTAAAAAACGCTGCTTGTCCCGCTGCCAGTTGTTAGTAAACTGCCAGTTAAATTTATGCTGGCTCATGGCATCCAGATCCAGCAGATAAACATGGGTTTGCTCAATCAGAAAATTACTGCCTTTGAGATCACCATGTGTTATCTGGTAGTGACCAAGACGTTTTAAAACGGCGATTAATTCATCGGCCGTTTTTTGTGACTCAGCCGTTAATGGCTGTTCACAAAAATAATCCCAACTACTCTGCCCCTGCTGGAATTTACAGATAAAGTAACTGCAGCGTTGTCCCAATGCCGGTTGTTGTTCTATCAGCGCAACAGGCTCAGGGGTTAATATACCCATAAAACGAAGTAAATGGGCATTAAGCCATGACTGCCTTGCCCTGGAAATTTGCCCCTTATGAGTCAACTCGTACAGTCTTCCTTTTGGATTATAACGCTTTACTACATAGCGTTCATTATCAATCACTACCGACTTGACTGTACAGGTATTTCCCTGTTTTAAATACACAGCGTTTTCATCCTGAAAAAACTGTTCCGGCTGATCCAGTAATTGTTGTATGGCTGGGCTGTGATATTCTCTACGACACAGGGTGTAGCCCTGTTTTTTGTTATCAGCCACAATTTTCGTATAGATAACATCCGTGCATTCTCTGACCACTTTCTTTAAATAGTGATCAATACGCTGCTGCTGATAGTCTTTGATCCATTGCCAGAATTGCTCAGCTTCCTGATGCTTTAATCGTAAAGATGTTAAGGCAATATAATCATTTAATAAAGAAGCGCTGAGCGACTTTGTTATCTCAAAAGTCTGTGCCAGAAATAGAGCCAGGTTTCTAAGACGGCGAGTTTTATCTAAAGCGTTAGAATGCGCTTTGACTTCTTCACCATCTAAAGTATAAACAGTTTGTTCACCTGAATTTATCGAATCAGCCAATAGAAAATTCGCATAATGTAAGTCCTGATGAGCCAGCCCTGCACTATGGTGTTTTTCTAACACAGCAATTAATTGTTTTAGCTTTTGCACTCTTTTTTTCTGATGATTTTCCTGCCAGAATTGCGCCAGATTCTGGCCTTCAATAAAGGGAAAAACAAGATAATAAAGCCCTTCATCTGATACACCCTGAGCGATAATTTCCGGTGTCAATATCTTATTGTCACTGAGTAACTTTGCACCATTACATTCTCTTTGCCAGTGTTTTTCTGCTTTAGTCGAATGAACAAAAAGTTTTATTATCACTTTTTCATTAAAGTATGCACCCGAAAACACCAGCCGTTTGGCAGGCACAATACGCAATAACTCATTACACTGAAGATAGCTGTCATCACAATTAATCCGCACTGGCAAAGCCATTTTATAAGTGACTTTTTGTAACGCCCGTAGTGTGATATTTTCGTCTGGCACGGTCATAAAAGCCTAGTCTAGCTGATAATTTTTATAAATATTGGCCACCGAACGCTGCTTGCCTGTCGCTTCAATAATATCCGATACTTTATCAGGCATACTGAAAATGTCACTATTGCGCATATAATGCAGTGCATTGTCCTGCCATTGCTGCCAGTCATCTGACGTCAGCATATCAGCTAAGACCTGATTGTATTGTGTTTGTTGAAAGGGTTCTGAAAGTACTTTACCTGCCTGAGCATTTTCAATATGAAAGGCATAACCACACACACCGCTGATCACTTGTGGAATGCCTGCGGCAATGGCTTCTAATAATACGGTACCGGTATTTTCATGGCGTGCAGGGTGCATAAATAAATCACTGGCCAGAAGAAGCTCTGGCACATCATCACGGGCACCCGGCAGATGCACCTGATTTTCGATACCCAGCTTTTTTGCCAAAGCTTTATATTTGCTGATCTTATCTTCACCGGCGACTAATAAATAAGTTTTACTTCTGAGCGGTTCCGACAGGCTGGCTAACGCCTCCATTGCCCTATCAACACCTTTGCGCCTATAGCCTGTACCAATCATAAGCAATAATTTATCATCTTCTTTTAAAGACAAATCATTTCGCACTCTGGCACGAATCTCATCGGCATTATCGGGTCGGATACGGGACCGATCAACGCCTGGCGGCAGAGAATGAAAACGTTCTGCAGGTGTGTGATAGATTTTTTTAAAATTCTCCATTTGGATATCAGAGATAAACAGCAGCTCAACATTTTTATCCCGTGCAAATACAGACGCTTCCATACCTTGAAATACTTTGTAGCGTTTGCCTAAACGATAAAGTTTGCCATGCTGCTCTCGTACCTTGGCCTCATAGCAGGGATCGGCGGCATAATACAGATCAAGGTCTTTCATTTTGTTAAAGCCAACCACCAGATCAAACCGTTCTGTTGCTTCTTTATTGAGCACAAGCTGAGAGAATTTATTGGAAAAATCACTGATACGCTGATGATTACTGATGCCTTTAACGGGAATTAAGGTGAGGTTAAAGCCTTCGGGCACGTCACCTTCCCAGATAAAACTATACACAAAAATCTCATGTCCCCGAGATTGACATATTTTTGCAATACGCAAAAAATCCCGTTCCAGGCCGCCGTAAGGAAAATATTTAAAGAGTACAAAGGCTAGTTTCATGTTTTATTTCAGGATTGAATTTAAAGAAGTCATCACCCGTTGTGGTGTAATGTCAGTATAACACTCTGGATTGATATTATTTTTTGTTTTACTACATTGCTTGTTAAAACAAGGCGCACAATCATAGTCAGCCTGTAAATGTATCTGATGATTTCCATATGTACCGGTTAAACCCGGACTGGTCGGCCCATATAATGCAACTGTCGGTTTGTCCAAAGCGGCTGCTAAATGCGCCAGTCCGGTATCAACTGCCACCACCGCATCAACCGTCATCATTTTTTGGACTAATTGATTAAGATCCATCTTATCCAGTACGAACACTTGCTGCTCATTGGTGCACTGCTGTTTTATTTTCAATGCGCGTTGGTATTCAAGCTTATTACCCCATGGCAGCAAAATAGTATCACCCTGAGCGGTCACTTGATCGGCTAACTCAAACCAGTATTGCTCTGGCCAGTGTTTGCTATACCACGTGGTACCGTGTAAGAAAAGAAGAGTTCTGGAAGACTCAGATTGAGCTTCAGCCTGCGACTCTGCGGCATCAGCAGTATTGTTTATTTTTTCTGTTATACCCGCTTTTATACCATAATCCAACGGTAAATCATCAAGCTCATAGCCCAGACATTTGGCAAATAACTGTCTCACTCGTGCCACTGCATGCTGCTCTCTGGCAATGCTCTGCGGATATTTATAAAAATAGGCTGCGATGGGTTCTCTGGCTGATTGTTTATCCAGACCATAAGTCTCACCCTGTGCAAAGCGAGTCAGTACGGCACTTTTTAACAGCCCTTGAGCATCTATCACAGAGTCATAATGTTGCTGCTGTATTTGTTGTTTGCAGTGCTGCCATTCGCTCGTCTTCGCAACACTAAAAAATGTTTTAAAAATCTGTTTGCGCCAGCGCCTGATCGCAACAGGGATCACTTTTCTTACCGCCGGATGCCAGGCTGGAATTTCAGCAAAATTTTCTTCCACCAGCCAGTCAAATTGTATGTCACCCAGCGCTTTTCTGGCATCAGTCAGTGCCGGCAAGGTGTGTATCACATCACCCAGAGACGATGTTTTGATGATTAATACTGTTTTCACTCTGACGGGTCCTGATCTGCCTGAGACAAACCATTCAAAGCATCAATAACCCTTTCAGGTTCAAGTTTTTCCAGACAGTTTGTATGCCCCAATGGACAGATGCGTTTAAAACAGGGACTGCAATCCAGTTTTAAACTGACCATCGCACTATTTTTCCCCAAAGGCGGGGTGAATCCCGGATCACTGGAGCCATAAACACCCACCACAGGCACACCTAATGCAGCACCCATATGCATTAAACCAGAGTCATTGCTCACTACGGTTTTGCTCACTGACATTAAATCAATCGCTTCTGCCAGTTGTGTCTGACCACATAAATTAACGGCCTTTTGGTCCAGCAGCTGCTTAATCTCTTCTGCAATAGCATGATCTTTTTGTGAGCCAAAAATCCATACCTGCCAGCCCTGTGTTACTTTTTTTTCTAACATAAGCTCTTTTGCCAAAGCGGCATAATGTCTGGCCGGCCATTGTTTGGCGGGACCATATTCGGCACCAGGGCATAAAGATAAGACAGGTTGTTGGGTATCTAATTGAAACTTGCTCAATGCCGTACTGATTTTATCTGAATTAACCTTTAAGGAAGGGACTGGAATATTTCTTAAATCAATATATTGTGCATCAAACATATGCGCCTGAGGATAAGCCAACGCAACAAAGCGCTGTACGGTCATACTTAATATTGATTTATTCAGTTTACGAATATCATTAAGCAAACCATAGCGCATTTCACCCACATAACCTGTGCGTTGAGGAATCGAAGCCCAGAACGGCACTAAGGCTGACTTTAAAGAGTTGGGTAACAATATAGCCTGATCATAGTGTTTTTGACGCAGTGATTTACCCAGTTGATAACGTTGTTTCAACTGCAGTTGACCATGCCCCAACGGCATATCAAGTACTTCGGATACTTCTGGCATACGTTCCAGCAGCGCATTACTCCAGGCTGGCGCCATGACATCAATCTGCAATGCAGGATTTTGCTGTTTGAGGACAATAAACAGGCTCTGAGCCATCACCATATCACCAACCCAGGAAGGGCCGATAATAAGACATTTTTCAGGTTTTGACTGAGAAGTGTTTGCTTGAGTATTGCTCAATTTCACTCTTTGAGTAAATACTCAGCACCACAATAAGGACATTTTGCCATGCCGCCATTTTCTTTAATGGGCAAATAGACCTTAGGGTGTGAATTCCAGAGACTGGTACCAGGCATAGGGCAATGTGCCGGTAACTGAGACGCTGCCAGTTCATAACGATTACTGGTATTAGGTGTCAACTGCTCTTGTATATTAACGTCTTCTTGTGCCATAGCATTTCCTTTTACTTAAACTTATTGTCACGGCTCAGCCTGTCAGGCTGAGTCGTGACAATTTATATTATTTAACCAGACTCTGCCACTCTGGATAAAGCTCACGGCGACCATGTACCTGATCAAAATACATGCTCTGTAATTTTTCAGTAATCGGGCCACGTCCGCCATTGCCGATCTGACGATTATCCAGCTCACGTATCGGCGTAACTTCTGCCGCCGAACCGGTAAAGAAAGCCTCATCTGCGCTGTAAACTTCATCACGAGTGATACGTTTTTCTTTAATCTCATAGCCTAATTCAGCCGCTAAGGTGAAGATAGTATCACGAGTAATCCCCTCTAATGCAGAAGTGAGATCGGGGGTAAAAATCGTATCATTACGAACAATAAAGATATTTTCAACACTGCCTTCAGCAACAAAACCATCGACATCAAGTAATAAGGCTTCATCATAACCGTCGGTCAACGCTTCCTGCAGAGCCAGCATGGAATTCATGTAGTTGCCATTGGCTTTAGCTTTACACATGGTAATATTGACATGATGACGAGTGAAAGAAGAAGTACGAATACGAATACCTTTTTCCAGACTGTCTGCACCGAGATAGGTACCCCACTTCCAGGCCGCAATCATCACATGAACTTTTAAATTATCAGCACGCAGGCCCATGCCTTCACTGCCATAAAAAGCCATGGGACGAATATAGGCGGAATCCAGATTATTTTGCGCCACAGCCGCTTTGGTAGCTTCATTGATTGTTTCTTTGTCGAAAGGCATCGGCATATTTAAAATATGCGCAGAACGAAACAAACGATCGGTATGTTCCTGCAGACGAAATATCGCCGCACCTTTATCTGTATGATAGGCGCGCTCACCTTCAAAAACCCCCATTCCATAATGTAATGTGTGGGTTAAAACATGCACTTTAGCCTCACGCCAGGGAACCATTTCACCATCAAACCAGATGACGCCATCTAAGTCGTCCATCGTCATAACCGAAATCCTCGTTCAAATCACATTTTAATAACTAAAAAGGTTAAAAAAAAGCGATTAATAAAATTGTAAAAAAAACGCTATTCTACACCATGACTGGCTATCACTCCATAATCTCACGCCAATGGTATTGAATTTTTTTTCGTTCTTGTTGAAATTCATCCATTGATACGATGCCCGATACTTCCTGAAGACTTAATTGATGCAGTCGAGCACGTAACAGACGATAACATTCACTTAATTCATGCACCGTTATTTCAGGCAAGAGCGCCATTTTTGCCAACATTTCTAAAATACGCATATTATCAGTCCAGGTTAATAACTCCGGATACTCATGAGCATGCTTTAACACCATAAACTGCACAATAAATTCAATATCCGCAACGCCGCCAAAGCCTTGTTTAATATCGAAATATCCTTTTCTTTTCCTGGCTAACGCCAGACGCATTTTTGCACGCATATTACGCACTTCTTTTTTCAGCTCATCACTATCACGACATTGAGCTAATACTTCTTTTCGAATCGCTCCATATTCACTGATTAATTGTTTATCACCCGCTATAAAGCGGGCTCTCACCAATGCCTGATGCTCCCACGTCCAGGCTTGCTGCAGTTCATATTGCCTAAAAGCAGCCAGATTACTGGTAATTAAACCTGAATTGCCATTGGGTCTGAGACGCATATCCGCTTCATACAAAATACCTGAATGCATTTGAGTTTGTAAGGTGTGCATAATGCGCAAAGAAAGCCGGGAATAGAATTGTAAATTATCAACCGATGTGCCGTTTTTATGCTGATCACCCTCCGTACTCCCGTCTTTGAAAGCATTGGCATAAATAAAGACCATATCAAGATCGGAACTGTAACCTAATTCGATACCTCCCAGCTTACCAAAACCAAGAACAGCAAAGCCTGTGTCAGAAATTAACTGACCGTCTTGCTGAGCCTCTTTTGAACTTCTTTTTTGTGCAGCAAGGGTTGACTGCGGTCGACCATAACGGGCCACCATATCATGCCAGGACAATTGTACGACTTTGTTTATAATCACTTCTGCAATCCATGTTAAGTAGTCACTCACTTTCTCTACTGGAATGACTCCTGTGACATCTGCTGCAGCAACCCTCAAACTCTGGCTTTGTTTAAAGTGACGTAATAATTCCATCCGCTGTTCCAGATCATCTCTGGCAATAGTGCTGAGATTTTCTTCTAATTCCTGGGCTAATTGCGCTTTTGTCAGTGGCGCATAAAGTACTCTTGCATCCAGTAATTGATCAAATAAAGCCGGGAAACGACTCATTAAACGGGTAATCCATGAGCTGGCGGCACAGAGCTTTACCAGTTGTGACAGTCCCTGTGGATTTTCAATCAGCAATACCAGATAGACAGAGCGACGACAAATACTTTCCAGTACCTGAATAATTCGCTGTAACGCCGTTACACTGTCAGCAGTCTGTGCAACCGCCTTTAAGATTAAGGGCATCAGCATATCCAGACGTTTATCGCCCTCATTGGAAATATTACGATAGTGCTGGGAATTTTTAAAACTGGCTAATAAATGAATAATCTTTACCGCATCCTGATACCCCATCTCAGATAAAACACGTACAGCATGCTCTTCATTAAACTCATTATCACTAAAATTACCCAGCCATATTCCCTGAATATCATCTGAAATTTCTGCATCAGCTGTTTGAGGTAATAGTTTGGGTGATTGAAAAAGCTGCTCAAAATGACCATGAACACACGCTCTGACTACTTGCAGTTCTGTTATAAAGGTTGACCAGTCAGCATACCCCATACCATAGGCAATACGGGCCTGAGGAAAGTCACTACTGGGCAGATTATGGCTTTGCTTATCATCAATTTGTTGAATTCTATGTTCTGTCCTGCGTAGAAAATCATAGCTATGCAATAACTCGTTCACTACAGATTCAGGAAGAACTGACTGCTCTGCAAGGTAGGTCAACACTTTTTTCAGCTGCCGTTCCTGAAGTCGTATATCCCGCCCCCCTCTGAGTAGTTGAAAAGCCTGCGTCAGGAACTCAATTTCTCTGATCCCGCCTGCACCCAGCTTAATATTATGCTCTTTTTTCTTTTGTTTCACTTCCCGGGCAATCATTGACTTCATTTCTCGTAACGCTTCAAATACGCCAAAATCAATATACCGCCGATATACAAAAGGGCTGAGTATCGAATGGAGAGTTTGCTGATCATCATGATTGCCGGTGATCACTCTTGCTTTAATTAAGGCATAGCGCTCCCATTCACGACCATGTGCAATATAGTAGTTTTCAAGGGCATTAAAGGTCATCACCAATGGACCACTTTGGCCAAAAGGTCTCAAACGCATGTCGACCCGAAAGACAAAGCCATCGGCAGTATTTTTATCTAATGCCTGAATAAGACGCTGACCCAGTTTGATAAAATATTCATTATGACTGATGCTTCTTGGCCCGTTTACCGTTTCACCATGCTCCTCAAAAGCAAAAATCAAATCCACATCCGAGGAAAAATTAAGTTCATAAGCCCCCAGTTTCCCCATACCGATAACAATCAGCGGCATCGCTTTACCGTGTACATCTAAAGCCTGACCAAATTCTTTTTGTTGTGCGCTATCGAGCCATTGCAGCGCGTGTCGTATGCTACAGTTTGCTAATTCAGTGAGCTCATTCAGCACTTCTGGCAAATCAGCTAAACCATTAATATCCCGATAGGTAATACGTACCATCTGCTGATTACGAAAATCACGTAAAACCTGAAGAAGCTGGGGCTCGTTTTCTACAGGCTTGATGCATTCTGCCAGCATCTGTGATAACTCATTGTGCTTTAAGGATCGGTCATAGAGGCCAGCTTGTCCCTGCTTTGCAGGCTGCCGGGCAAATTGTTGTGCAATGAGCTGAATATGCTGCCGACACTGGCGCATCACAAAATCACTGCACACCAGCACTTTTAACCAGCACTGCAGGCTGTGTTTATCATTGTCTGTTAGCGGCTTTGCCAGTGATGCCATTGGCGTATCACCAATAAGCTCTGAAAACGCCTCAAACACATTATTTTGCTGTGCACTTAATTCAGGAGGTAAAGCCACCGGCATGGTATTATTCATTATATACACTGCATGATAGGGTTAATAATGCTATTATCTTAGCCCTTATTATTAATGAACAAAAGAGATAACAATCAATGGCCACTTATGCTATTGGTGATATTCAAGGTTGTCTGGATAACCTCGAAGCATTACTGGAAAAAATTGCTTTTAACACGGAACAGGATACGCTCTGGTTTACCGGTGATCTGGTTAACCGGGGAGACAAATCGCTGGAAACCCTGCGCTTTATCAAAAACCTCGGTGACAGCGCAATCTCTGTGCTGGGCAATCATGATCTGACGTTACTAGCCCTCTGTGAGGGCAATATCAAGGTTAAAAACCACACCATGGATGCAATTCTGGAAGCACCTGATCATGATGAGCTTATCCACTGGCTGCGTCATCGACCACTATTACATCATGATAATGAGCTGGGCTACACCATGATTCATGCCGGTTTACCGCCGCAATGGGATTTAGCCACGGCACAGAGTTGTGCCCTTGAACTGGAAGCCGTGTTACAGGGTGATGACTATTCTGCTTTTATGGCCAATATGTTCGGCAATGAACCCAAAAAGTGGAATGACGCGCTCACAGGCTGGGACAGATTACGTTTTATCACTAACTGCTTTACCCGCATGCGTTACTGTACACCAAAAGGCAAGCTTAATTTTAAAGATAAAGGCCCCGTCGGCAGTCAAAAAGAAGGCTATATTCCCTGGTACCAGACTGATAATCGAAAAAATACAGAGTTAAAAATTATTATTGGTCATTGGTCCACCCTGTTTGGCCATACTGATACCCCCAATATCTTTGCCATTGATACCGGCTGTCTCTGGGGCGAATCATTAACTGCCATGAAGCTGGACACCGCTGAGCCAGAATTTTATCACATAAAATGTAAAAAACCGGATTAAACAGTCCGATAAATAAGATGGCATCTGTTCAGATAAGGAAAAAGGAGACATAATTAATATTCTGTCTGTCCTTTAGCTGGGGCCGCACCGTTAAAAAACAACAGACAACCTGACACCCAATCACAAAAAAAACAAATCAGACTAAAAACAAGCCAGACAAACCCATCACGCCCATAAGCTCCATCTTACGCACTACATACTCACAAAACCAAACAGTTGACATCAATAAAAAAACATTGTTTCCAAAAAACCAATTATTCAGTCATACTTTATAAAATAAACACCGCTTACAGCATAACATGTAAAACTTGCCCCTCACAACAATAAAAAACAAAAACATGATACAGTAAATTAAAACTCACTTTACATAAAGATCCAGTTTTTGATACACCTTCTATTAAAACCAAAACATAAAACTGTTTAACCTGAGGATGCATCCTTTATTATGAAGACTGCCTTGATTATATTTTTCTGCTTTTTATTGATGAATTCTATTCGCTCTGCTTATGCCAATTATTATGCAGCTCCATATTATGCTGCTGCTGTTCACTATTCTCATTGTGGTCCCCACCCAACAGTTTCATCTGCATTGGATTGTATGTATCATTATGTGGTGCCACCCGGAAGCGAAGACTGCCCTTATAGTGTGGAGTATTTTCCAGACGGCCCAACTACCGGGAGATTCGCTACTTATAATTTTAGTGGTTTTGGTTCACGTTGTGGTGGTGGAAATCATATTGTAGGAACCAGATATATATCTGGAAATCCTCCATTGAAATCTGGCACTGGTTGTGATTGCTGTGATACTCAAAGTAATGTCCCTGGCACTATGGACGGTAATCCTTGTGATGCTGCCTCAGGTAATAAATTCCAGACAGAAATAGATTACAAATCAAGTTCGTTTAATTTTGTCCGTTATTATAACAGTCTCTATGCCACACAATCTGATTTAGGCAATCAGTGGACACATCATTATCTGGGTTCATTAACCATTGGTGAAACAATTCAAGTCCATCGTCCTAACGGAAAAATTTTGAAATTTATCAATAATGCAGACACCTGGCTAAGTGATGCTGATATAAAAGAAACCCTGACACCAGTGGGTTTAAATTGGGAATATAAAACCAATAACGACACCATTGAAACGTATAATGATGTGGGTCAACTACAGACGATTACCACGCGTGATGGAAAAACCACACACTTTACCTTTAATGCTATTGGATTATTAGAGCAGATTTCAGGCCCTTATGGACGTACACTTGGGTTTATCTATGATACATCTAACCGTTTAATTACGTTGACAACCCCTGAAAACACTCAAATTCACTATGCCTATAGCGATGTCAATAATCACATGATATCTGTCACATATCCTGATAATACACCGGGTGATTTAACAGACAATCCACAAAAAATCTATCATTATGAAGATGCCATTTATCCGAATCATCTCACCGGCATTACCGATGAAAATGGCATTCGTTATGCAACCTATGCTTACAATTATCCCGGACTGGCCATATTAACTGAACACGCCAATCAGGCTGAAAAAGTCGAACTGGTCTATAATGCTGATGGGACCACCACTGTCACTGATGCTTTAGGTCGGATAAAAACCTATACCTTTGAAACGCATTATGGATTGCGTAAACCCACATCAATCCAGTACACCTATAATGATGGTCAACAGCTTATTACCAAAACCCAATCTTATCTCTATTACCCGGAAAATGGCTGGTTAAAGCAAATCACCGACTATGAAGGTTATATTACTTACTATGAGTACAATACCCGAGGTTTAATCACATTAGAAACCCAGGCTAAAGGGACTCTGGAAGAATATAGCATCACCACTACCTGGCACCCCAACTATCGTTTGCCGGCTTCACGCACTTATCCCGATAGAACCGAGACCTATAGCTATGACAGCACGGGTCAGTTAATCAACACACTCACCAGCACGGTTCAATAAATCAGGGACGATAAAACAATGAATAACAATACCGCCATTAAACACTCTGTAACCTCATCCCTGATAGCTGCTATCACAGTACTGACTCTAACAGGCACTGTCAATGCTGCTACCCGCAGCACCAGTTATACCTATTATGACACTGCGCCCAAACAAGGTCTGTTACATACCATTGATGGTCCCCGAACCGATGTCACTGATATCACTACTCTGGATTATGATAATTATGGCAACCTGACACTGGTTACCAATGCATTGGGGCACAGCAGCCAGATTATTGCCCATGATGCCAGTGGTCACCCTTTAGAGTTGGTCAGCCCGAATGCCCTGCACACCACTTTTGAATATGATGTCCGGGGGCAACTGATACAATCCAGTACTTTTCTGGCCGGTGATAAAGTCAATGCTCGTATCACGGATTACACTTATACCCCCGCCGGTGATATTGAAACTATCATGATACCCAGTGGTGAAACCCTGAGTTACACCTATGACGATGCCCGTCGTCTGACGCGTGTCACCGATAGCCAGGGTGACTACATTGCTTATGAACCCGACTTAATGGGTAATATCCTCTTTGAAACCGTCCATGCCAGTGATACCAGTATTATTCAACAACAAAGTGCTGTGTATAACCAGATAGGGCAATTATTTAAAACGATTGGTGCTGATAACCAGACCACCGAATACGGCTATGACTTGAATGGTAATGGCATTAGTCAGTTGGATGCCCGAGCTAACCCCACGGCACAATCCTTTGATGCACTTAACCGTCTCAAAAGTGTGCTGGATGCTAAGGCGGGTATGACCCAGTACGACTATGATAATGCCGGTAACCTTAGTACTGTCATTGACCCCAACAACAATACCACCACCTATACTTATGACGGTCTGGGTAATCTTACTTCTCTGAATAGTCCTGATACGGGGCTGACCCTCTATGACAGTTACGATGCAGCGGGTAACATGCTACAGGAAACCAATGCCAATGGGATTATCATCACCTATAGCTATGATGCCCTCAACCGCCTGACGCATATCCAATACCCGGACAGTGGTCAGAATATCACCTATTCCTATGATGGCAGCAATTACACGACTGAAGACCAGGCGCCGGTTAGTCATGCCCCTATTGGTCAACACACGGGGATGAGTGACAGTACCGGCACCATCGCCTGGTTTTACAATGCTCAGGGTGAGCTGATTCAAACCAGTCAAATACTAGCCGTTGGCGGCAGTGCCTTTATCACAGCACATACCTATCAGGCACAAACTGGCCTACAAGTCAGTACTACCTATCCCAGTAGCCGTGTATTGGACCATAGCTATGACTTACAAGGACGCATCATTCAAATTGAGACACAAGCCAATACACAGAGCCAAACACTTATCAGCAATGTGCAATACCAGCCCTTTGGTGACGTGATAAGTCTGGATTATGGTAATGGTTTAAACCTGAGCCGCAACTTTGATCTGGATGGCCGTTTAACTACCCTGACTGTTGTCGGCAATAACACCATACAAGATTTAAGTTGGAACTATAACCCCGTCAGCAGTGTTCAAAATATCAATAACCTGCTGAATGCTGCCTTAAATCAAAGCTTTGATTATGACGAACTGGACCACCTGAATCTGGCTCAGACTGATGCCAGTCTCTATGGTCTGCTGGGCTTTGCTTATGATACCAATGGCAATCGCACCCAGCAGGATGACAACAGCCAAATTACTGATTACCTCATCAGTGTCAACAGTAATCAGACGGACAGTGCCAGTGGTGCACAGAATAAGACTTTCCAATATGCTGCCAAAGGTAATATCACTCAGCACATCCGTGATGGTGATGTTTTTGACTATTACTACAACCAGCAAAATCGCCTGAATCAGATAGATAAAAACAACTCAATGGTTGCCATGTATCAATACAATGGTCTGGGCCAGCGTACCAGTAAAGCTCTCTCTGATGGCACTTTGACTTACTATCTGTACACTGCAAGTGGTCAATTGATGAGTGAGGTAGACTCCAGTGGTGAAATTACCCAGGAGTATATCTACCTGGATGGTGAACCACTGGCCTTAATCCACTCGACCACTGGTGACCAGCCGCAGACCGATATTGTGTTTGATAATACCGCAACCAATGTAACTTATACGGGTAACTGGACACCATCCACTGCTATTGCGGGTTATGAAGGTAACAACTACCAATACCATGCGGCTCAGTCACTGCCGGATATGACCCATATCATTGATAATGGCTCAGCAGATTTTAGCACCACCGGTGAATGGACAAGCTCCACGGCTATTTCAGGTTACCAGGGCAGCAACTACCAGTATCATTATGCTAACGGTGCCTCACCAGATGGCCAGGTTTATGATAATAGTACTGGCAGCAGTACCGGTGACTGGCCGCTTTCCACTTCCGTATCCGGTTATGAAGCGAGTAATTATCAATATCACAGTGCTGGTCAGGGCGATAATACCTTTACCTGGTCAACACCATCAACAGCCGGGCAATATAAAGTCTATGCACGTTGGACAGCTCATGCGAATCGCGCCAGTAATGCCACTTATACAATTCATCATGCTAATGGCAGCACGGACATTACGGTTAACCAACAACAAAATGGTGCACAATGGTCATTATTGGGTACTTATGATTTGGATGGTAACAGCCATGTTGTTCTGTCCGACAATGCGAATGGTTATGTCATTGCCGATGCGATTCAGATAATTGCACCCAATGCGCAGCCTAACACTGCTACCTGGACACTCAATGCTAGTGGTGAACAAGAGGTCTATGCCCGCTGGACAGCTCATGCGAATCGAGCCAGCAATGCCACCTATACCGTACATCATGCAGGGCAAGATCATTATAAATGAGAAAAATTGATATAATAAGGGAACTTTTTACATAAACAAGGATCAGATCAATAAACCATTATGG
>JAHXHI010000341.1 GCA_025656775.1 gamma proteobacterium symbiont of Bathyaustriella thionipta | reverse complement strand
ACTGCATAGACATGTCGGTTTTAATAAATTACATAACTTTTCTGTCAAGCTTTTTTTTCAATTTTTTTTAAATTTATGCTGAATAGTTACACATATTTATATTCCTTCTTCATTTAGAGTGTTATTGGAAATAGTCATTAATTTCCAGACATTAAGTCAAATCATGACCCCAATATCATTACCAATGAATCTTTAATTGTGATCAAATTCAAACATCTACAGGCAATATTAAAAACATATCCTGCCTCAGATTTATTTAGCAAGTTTATATAGTATATTGGTTTAAAATATTTTTTATGAGACATAGTACAACAAAACATGAACCCAGAAAAAACATACAAAAAACCTAACCCCCAGAAAAGCAATTAAAAAAACCATAAGCAAACCCTTGTATTTATTACAAAAGATAAGCGTACAGAAAAAAACAAAAAGACTAAAAACAAATAAAAAAACACACAAACTAAACTATAAGTAAAAATACATTTTACAAAACGTGAACTTGCTCACACCAAAAACAACACATACACTCATGAAAACCAGACAATCAAAAAACTGACAACAATACGTACACAACCTACCAAAACCGACACCACCATGATAGACACAACACAAGCAATATGCGTATAATATTTTTTCATTTTTACACAGGGTATCAACAGATATGAATTCAAATAACAACCACATCAAACGCAAAAGGCTTGCTACGTTAGCCCAGTATCTTTTTCTGCCAACAATACTGTCATTCGCTCCAGTCATTAAGGCTGAAAACTTATTAGATATATACTCTTTAGCTTATCAAACTGATCCTGTACTTAAACAAGCTATAATGCAGAGACAATCTGTTGGCGAAGGGGCGGTTCAGGCATTTTCAAGATTCTTGCCGTCCATAAGTGCATCTGAAAACGCTTCAGGAAACAATCAGGACAAGCCAGGAGGTAGCAACAGTGATTCATCCTATAATCAACATGGATATAGTCTTGATTTAAATTTGAGTGTTTTTGATAACAGAAATTACGTTAATTATGAAATCTCTAATCTTGAAATCAGTAAGGCTGATGCGCTTTTAAATGCCGCGCAACAAGATTTAATTATTCGTTCAGCCAATGCTTATTTTAACACTCTGTCAGCAGCAGATAATGTTGGTTTTTCAAAATCCGAAAGAAAAGCCATTAGTCGCCAGCTTGAACAGGCCAAACGACGTTATGAAGTCGGAATTATTGCCATCACCGATGTGCATGAAGCACAAGCTGGATATGATAATGCCAATGCACAGGTCATTTCTGCAGAAAATCAACTACTCATTGCTAAAGAAGCGTTACGTGAGCTAACCAATCAGTATATTGATACTATTTCTGCTCTGGCAGAATCAATTCCTTTATTACCGCCGACACCCGAAAAAATAACACACTGGGTTGATCGGGCCCTCAGTGGTAACTACACCTTACTTGCAGCAAAAAAAGATACCTTTGTCCAGAAAGAAAATATTAACCTACAACGCTCAGAGCATTATCCAACACTGGGTTTAACGGCATCGTATGGCTATTCAAAATCTAATGGCCCCACTTCTTTGAGAAGTACACAACATCATGATAGCTCTCTTGGCATCAACCTTTCTATTCCAATTTATGAAGGTAATTCAGTAATTTCTAAAATAAGACAGGCTCAATATGACTTCCAGAAGACTCAGCAAGCCTATGACGAGATCCGTAATTCTACCGAAAAGAACACACGCAGCAGCTACCTTAATGTTTTGTCAGAAGTTAGCTGAGTTAAGGCATTGAAACAAGCAGTTGTCTCTAATGAGAGTGCATTAAAAGCCACTGAAGCTGGTTTTGAGGTGGGTACTCGTACTATTGTCGATGTTCTTAATGTACAACGTGATCTCTATCGGGCCAAACAGGAACACTCCAATTCACGTTATATTTATATTTTAAATATTTTAGAGTTAAAACAAGCGTCTGGTGAATTAGCTCGAATCGATATTGAAACCATTAATAAGTGGCTAGTTAAATAAAAGCACCTGAATTTATGTAGAAGTATAGTCACAATATTTAAACTTCGTGCTATTTTTACTCCCTTATAGTTAGACACGTTGATAATAGCCGTTTTAAAAAAGACGGCTATTATCAACAGCATTGCTGCATTTTTTAAACAGACCTAACCGACAAGACTCTCAAATATTTTAAAGCCGGCCACATAAGTGCCAATTGCTGAACCTATCGTGGAAAAGAAAAAGACCAGTAGAGTTCTTGCCACTTTATTTTTCCACCAGCCTGAAACATGAGTGGTATCTTTTCTTAAGGCACTAAAATCACCCACATTGGGTTTTCTCAGATAAAGCTCTATACCCGCAGTAACCATACCTGCCCCTATGGTTGGATTCAATGAGGTCAGCGGTGCGGCAAAAAAAGCGCCTACTACGGTTAAAGGATGTCCTTTTGCTATCGCCGCACCCAGTGCCGATAATGAGCCGTTAATCAACACCCAGTAAATAATGAGTTGCACGCCCAACTCGGTACTTTTGTTAAAGCCAATACCAAAGCCCACTAATAAAATAGCGACTATTAACCAGGGAATGAGCTTTGGCCAGCGACTTTTTTTAGGCAATCGATCAAGTCGTTCAATATTTTCCTGAGCGCTGCTGTGTAATTTTTCAGCGCTTGTGATCTGCTCATCTTTGGCCAGATAAGACTCAATTCCCTTGAGATGGCCGGCACCCACAACCGCCAATATTGACTGGTTATCAGAGTTGGTGACAATTTGTTCCAGACGAGCCGCCATATATTGATCACGTTCATCTATTAGAGGCGAAAATAACGCCTGTTCTTCTTCCGCAAACTGGGAAAATGTCGTTTCCAGGATGTCACCTTCTTTAAGTCGTTCAATTTCCTCTTCCGAGACTTTTTCATTGGAAACGACACTGCCCAGCAAGCCACCAACAATGCCCATTTTTTTCCACCAGGGTACATTGTTATAAACCCGCTTCAAGGTCGTGCCAACTTCACGATCAATCAGATGAATTTCACTGCTCATCGCTTTGGCCTGCTCAATTGCCATGCGCATTTCAGCACCCGGCTCAATACCAAACTCTTCCGCCATCTTTTGCTGATAGGCACCCAGTGCGAGTGAAGCAATGACCATTGAGGCCTTACCTTCTTTAAATACCTGAAATAAGTCCATTTTGGCCAGACTATCAGGATCCATCATACTATTGTAGCGACTGGGGCATAATTCGATAGCAACACCATCGTATTGCCCTGTGGCTAATAACTCTTTGACTTTTTCTGCACTGGTTTTAGAGACATGGGCAGTGCCAAGAACGGTAATTGATTTTCCAGCCAGTTGATGATGAAAAACAGGTTCTTCCTTTATCTCTTTATTAAGATCGTCAGTATCTTGTGCTGCTTGCTTTTCCACGTTTTTTCTTGGCCTGTTTGAATGTAATTGATTCGCATTATAATCGTTTATTGAACAGAAGTTTATTATTTTTTCTGAGTATACTCAAACTTCCTGGAAATGCAGGAAATCAGCAAGTGGTTCGGGTATAAATCATTATGGACAGCTGTCTTTTTCTAATTCTGTAATACGCTGCAGGGCAAATTCATTTGAGTCACCACAAAATTCTTCACTGGCCTGAAACCGATGACAAACTTCCGGTCGATCTGAGCGACCAAAAATTTTACAGGAATTATTTTCATCCAGTTGAATACAAGATTCACCTGCGGGTTTACCACTGGGCATTCCGGGAATTGCTGTAGAAATTGATGGTGCAATACAACAAGCACCGCAACCATTACGACATTGCATAGTATCTTCTGTAAAAAAGAGTTAATAAGATCAAAAAAGCCGGTTAGTGATACTCAGCTAATCGGCCTTTTTATCGTAGAACGCTGTAGAAAAAAGCTTATTTCTTCTGCTTTTCTTTACGCTCTAAAGTCTCTTTAATCACTTCTTCAGCGACAGTCTTAGGACATGCGCTATAGTGTGAAAATTCCATTGAGAACTGACCACGACCAGAAGTCATGGTACGCAGATCACCAATATAACCAAACATCTCACTCAAAGGCGCATCCGCTTTAATGCGAACACCCATTGGCGTTGATTCCTGATCTCTAATCATGCCGCGACGACGATTCAAGTCACCAATACAATCACCGACGTGATCTTCAGGCGTGAATACATCCACTTTCATGATAGGCTCAAGCAATTGAGGACCCGCTTTTTTCATTGTCTGACGATAAGCACCATAAGCGGCTAATTCAAAGGCCATAGCCGAGGAGTCAACTGCGTGGTATGAACCATCCTGCAATTCAACATGCACATCAACAACCGGGAAGCCAGCCAGCACACCTTCGTCCATCATACGGCCAAAGGCCTTCTCGATAGCACCCCAATATTCGCTTGGGACATTACCACCGGTAACCGTTGATTCAAAGGTAAAACCACTATTTGCTTCACCCGGAGTGATCGTATAGTCAATCTTACCAAACTGACCAGAACCACCAGACTGCTTCTTATGGGTGTAGCTGTCTTCAACGGCTTGAGTAATCGACTCACGGTAGGCAACCTGAGGTTTACCGACAGAAACATCAACACCATGAGTACGCTTAAGAATATCAATTTTAATATCAAGGTGTAACTCACCCATTCCTTTAAGAATGGTTTCGCCGCTTTCTTCATCAGTCTCAACGTGAAAAGAAGGATCTTCTTTAACCATCTTGTTCAGGGCAATGCCCATTTTTTCAGAGGCGCCCTTATCATTAGGCGTAATAGCAATTGAGATAACGGGATCAGGGAAAACCATTGGCTCTAAGGTTGCAGGTTGTTTAGGATCACATAAAGTATGTCCTGTTTGAGTGTTTTTCAAACCAACAAACGCAACGATATCACCTGCTTCACAATAATCCAGTTCTTCACGAGAGTCCGCATGCATTTCAACGATACGACCGATACGCTCCGTCT
Organism: gamma proteobacterium symbiont of Bathyaustriella thionipta; assembly: GCA_025656775.1. Lineage (GTDB taxonomy): Bacteria > Pseudomonadota > Gammaproteobacteria > GRL18 > GRL18 > GRL18. Next base: position 26,968 of record JAHXHI010000341.1, on the reverse strand, counting down.
TACCGGTGAAGGTATTTAATAAGGTCATGCCTTTATCAACCCGACCTGAGTAGATACGAGTAAAGGTCAATGCACCAAAACGGTCATCCATAATTTTGAATGCCAAAGAACGAACTGGTCTGTCAGCATCAACAATAGCATATTCACCTGTTTCATTACCTTCTAAATCAACTTCTGGCTGAGGATCAACTTCGGTTGGGTTAGGCAGATAATCAACCACCGCATTCAGTACTAATTGAATACCCTTGTTTTTGAATGCTGAACCACAATAAGTCGGGAAGAAATCCAGCGCAATAGTACCCTTACGAATGCAACGTTTAATATCATCAATAGAAGGTTCTTCACCTTCTAAATATGCTTCCATCAGGTCGTCATCCTGCTCAAGAGCAGTTTCGATTAGCTGTTCACGATATTCTTCTGCTTTATCAACCATATCGGCAGGAATATCTTGAATTTCGTACTTGCTGGGATCGCCTGAACCATCCCATACCCATGCTTTGCGAGTCAGCAGGTCAACCACACCAGTGAAGTCATCTTCGATACCGATTGGTAACACCATCACTAAAGGATTAGCCTGTAATACATTCTCAACCTGATCAACAACACGGTAAAAGTCACCGCCTAAACGGTCCAGCTTGTTCACAAAGATAACACGAGCAACGCCCGATTCATTGGCATAGCGCCAATTGGTTTCAGACTGAGGCTCAACACCACCAGAAGCACAGAATACACCGACACCGCCATCAAGTACTTTTAGAGAGCGGTATACTTCAATAGTGAAGTCAACGTGTCCCGGTGTGTCAATAATGTTCATACGGTGGCCATCCCACTCACATGAAGTCGCAGCAGACTGAATGGTAATACCACGTTCCTGCTCCTGATCCATAAAGTCGGTGGTCGCTTCACCATCATGTACTTCACCAATCTTGTGGGTTTTACCCGTCAGATTCAAAATACGTTCGGTGGTAGTGGTCTTACCAGCATCAACGTGTGCGAAAATGCCTATGTTACGGTACTTGCTTAAATCAGCCATAATAATACTCTGGTTAAACTCTAGGTTAATATAAAACGGTTTATAAGTTTCACTTTCTGATAGTGAAAAAAGTATCTGCACCAATTCGTTTTATTGGAGTGTCAGAACTTTAAAAACAGACGGAAAATAGCTTCAGCAGATACAGATATCGCGCTATAAATTCTGGTCATGTGCTGATATGCATAGAAAATTACCCGCGATTTTAGTGATTTTATGAGCAAACATCAACAAAAATAATGTTTTATTATTAAATTTTATTTAAATCAGAGTCAATTTATGGTTTAACTCACTAAATTCAGGCTTTTTCTGATACCCGTCAATTACAAAATAATTTGTTTATTTTATAATATAAACAAATAATTAAGAGTATTGGGGGGAACACAAAACACTCGCTGATTTAAGGTTGTTCTGATGAGAACAAAAATCAAATTATTTTTAATGCTTGTACTATTTCTGATTACTCTGACCTTATCGGAAGTATTGGCAAGCTCACAATATGATTGGCAACTGGTCAGAGATGATGACGGCATTCAGGTTTATTTAAAAGAATTCTGGGCCGATCCGATTAAATCATTTCGCGGCATAGCCCATATTAATTCATCCGTAGACAGCCTGCTTGCGGTGATCATCGATATTAATGCCTGTACTGACTGGGTCCACCGTTGTAAAAATCCAATTTTGCTCTTGAGAAAATCATTTTCAGAGTGTTATCACTACCAGGTTCATAAATTACCATTTCCAGCTCAAAATCGTGAATTTATATTTCACTCTCAAATTTCTCGTTCCACTCAAACTGGCGCTGTACGTATTCAAATGAGGGCTATCCCCGAATTTTGCCAGATAAATTCAAAAAAGTGTTCTGCCATCAAAAAGTCATTACTGGTGAGAGTCAAGCACTCTCATGGGCATTACTTATTAGAACCTGTTGCTAAAAATATTACCAAAGTCACCTGGACACATCATACCAATCCAGAAGGTCATCTACCTATCTGGCTAGTCAATAAGCTCATTAAAGATATGCCCTATCGTACCCTGCAGGGCTTACGAAAAAAGGTCTTAAGTCCTAAATATCAAAAAGCCAAACTGGTCCTGAATACCCTGGGAGAAATAACCAATCTGGTTGTTACCGAATAGTGCTTTGTGTTACATCAAATAAAATTTAAGCACCATAGCGATCACGATATGCCTGAACTTTATCATAGTATTGTGCAAGGTCAGCATTACCCTGCAGGAAGGCAATCAGGTGCTCTAATTTAATAATACTGGTGACGGGCATCGCGTAATTTTTTTCAATTTCTGCTATTGCCGAAACATCAGCCTTACCTAATTCTTGTCGATCAAGTGCAATAACAACGCCTGCCGGAGTGGCTCCTGCTGCATTGATAAGGTCAATCGATTCACGAACCGAAGTGCCTGCAGAAATCACATCATCAATAATCATTACTTTATTTTTGAGTGCAGAACCGACAATCGTACCCCCTTCACCATGATCTTTAGCTTCTTTACGATTAAAGCTATAAGGCAAATCACGTCCGTGCTCATCGGCCAGGGCAATGGAGCATGTTGATGCAAGAGGAATACCTTTATAAGCAGGGCCAAACAACATATTAAATTCAATTTGACTATCGATTAAGGCACTGGCATAAAAACGCCCAAGTTTTGCTAAAGACCCTCCTGTGTCAAACAAACCACTATTAAAAAAATAAGGGCTGATACGTCCTGATTTCAGAGTAAACTCACCAAAACGAAGTACCCCTTTGTTAATGGCAAATTCAATAAAGGCACGTTGATAATCTTGCATTTTTTTACCTTTTTTATAAAAGAGTTTCTAAAGTTACTACGGTTAAGTATCGAATTAAAAGTTATTTAAGAGAATTCTTATAAACCACTTTAAGATTGAATGAATTATACCTTAGATTCAGTTATAATAGCGCTTTTTTACGAATATGAGTTAGCAACTCAAATCACTACAAAGGGTATTATGAAAGTTATTTCTGCCAACCTGAATGGTATTCGTGCCGCTGCCAAAAAAGGTTTTTTTGACTGGATGATAGAAGAATCTCCCGATGTTGTTTGTATTCAGGAAACCAAAGCTCATCTTGAGCAGCTTGATGATCCTGTTTTTTCACCGCCTGGTTATTTTCGATATTTCTTCGACGCACAAAAAAAGGGCTATAGTGGTACCGCAATTTATTCAAAAAAAGAGCCTGATTTTATTACCACAGGTCTGGGTTGGGATATTGCCGATACCGAAGGACGTTATATTCAGGCTGATTTTGGTGAATTAAGTATTGCGTCACTCTATTTACCATCCGGCTCATCTAAAGATGAACGTCAATTATTAAAAATGGAGTTTCTTGATCAATTAACCCCCATACTTAAAAAAATGGCACAAAGTGAGCGTCAATATATTGTTTGCGGCGACTGGAACATTGTGCACAAAAGAATTGACATTAAAAACTTTAATGGCAATAAAAAGCGCTCCGGCTGCTTACCTGAAGAACGGGCCTGGTTAGATAAACTGTTTGGTGATGAAATTGGTCTTTGCGATGCTTTTCGGGTGCTTAATGAAGAAGCTGAGCAATATACCTGGTGGTCAAATCGAGGACAAGCCTGGGCAAATAACACTGGGTGGCGCATTGATTATCAGGTCATCTCTCAATCACTTGCCCCCTTACTTGAATCAACCTCTATTTATAAAGATCAACGTTTTTCCGATCATGCACCTCTTCTTATGACTTACAATCGTGAACTTTAAAAAGAAGTTAATCAAACACTATATGAACATATTAATGAGTCAATTACATGCCAGTTGAAATCTCTTATATTACTGCTTTTTTTGCCGGTTTACTGGGCGGAGTCCATTGTCTGGGTATGTGCGGTGGCATTGTAGGTGCTTTAACATTCGGTATCAAGCAGGATGATGGCGCAGTTCCAGTCAATGCGCCTGCTTCAGACAGCAATAATATACCCTCTATAGCTTCAAACACTTTATTTCCCTATATCCTGGCCTATAATGGCGGGCGTTTATTCAGCTATACCATAGCAGGTATCCTGGTCGGCGGCATCAGTATGCTGGCGACTAATTTACCTGTTTTGCATAATATACAATTTAGCTTACAAATTTTTGCTGCGGTTTTTATGATTGCTCTGGGCTTATATATTGGCGGATGGTGGTTTGGTTTGCGAAAAATAGAAAAAGCCGGCGGCATGCTCTGGAAACATATTGAACCTGTCAGCCGCAAATTCATTCCCGTTAAATCACCTTTTCAGGCTTTTATTCTTGGCACATTATGGGGTTGGCTGCCTTGTGGTTTAGTCTATACTATTTTAATCTGGAGTATCTCTACCGGTAGTGCAATTGAGGGTGGCTTATTAATGCTGAGTTTTGGTTTAGGTACCTTGCCTCTATTGCTGGCAATGGGTGTTTTTGCCACCAGCCTAACCAGTTTTATTCGAAAAAACTGGGTTAGAGCTTTAGCGGGCGGTATTATTATCGCATTTGGTGTTTTTTCTTTGTTTAACCTCAGTATTCGTATGCAGGCCTGAATTTTCAAGCATTTACGATTATACAGTTCTCAGCACTTTAGAACTTCTTACTGAATTTAATTTCATATTTTTCAGTACCGCCTTCTGGCTTTATATCAATAGAGAAATTAACCACCTCCTTACTCTGCACACCAATTTGAGCAATATAATAAACAGCCTGTCCCTCTTTTATTTCTCTAAACTCCAGTGCTCTGGTCTGTCCTATCAAATTTTTTAATTGCCCAGTGACTGCCGATTTCACCCCGGTTGGCACACCTGTACCTTTTTCCATCACTGAAATATTGATCATGGCGTAATTTTTACTGCGCTTCAAACCGTATTGTTTAGTCATTTGCGGCGGTAAAGAATCGGTAGGGAAAGCATTATAATAAACAATATGATCTGCATATTCTTTTGCATTTTCAGCTTGTGAAACGGCCCCTATTGCTAAAAAAAAGAGTGCTATTGACAAAATAAGTGTGTTTTTCAGGTTTTTCATAAGTTATCTCCAATTAACTTCATGTTTTATTATGGTTTTAGATTAGATGCTTTTTTAACAATACGCAATGAGTATTTACCGAAAAATCAGAAAAAAGAAGCATTAAACTTTTAGATGGGTTAAAACTGTTGGAACAAAGAAGGTGAAACTAAGGAGAGGGACGGTTTACGCTAAGCCCGCAAACCGTCTAGCAATTTATACTTTTTTCGGACGTGCTGCACGTTTACGTGCATTTTCACCCAATAAGCGCTTACGAATTCGCACACTGTCTGGTGTCACTTCTACCAGTTCATCTTCATCAATGAATTCCAGGGCCTGCTCAAGCGACATTTTAATCGGTGTTGTTAAAGTCACTGCTTCATCCGTTCCAGAGGCACGAACATTGGTCAATTGCTTGGCTTTTAGCGGATTTACGACTAAATCATTACTGCGTGAGTGAATCCCGATAATCATACCTTCATAGACATCCACACCATGCCCAATAAAGAGACGACCACGCTCCTGCAGATTAAACAGTCCAAAGCCGACTGATGTGCCCTGAGAATTACTGATAAGAACACCTTTATCACGATTACCGAATTCTCCAGCGACCATTGGACCATAGTGTGAATAGTTGTGGTAAAACAAACCACTGCCGGATGTTTGGGTCATAAACTCTGTTTGAAAACCGATAAGTCCTCGTGAAGGCACAATATATTCCAGTCTTACCCGACCTTTGCCGTCAGGAACCATATTAGTCAAATCACCTTTCACATCACCCATTTTTTCCATAATACTGCCCTGATGTTGTTCTTCAACATCCAGCATCACTTCTTCAAACGGTTCGCTCATGACGCCATCGACTTCTTTGGTGATCACTTCAGGCCTGGAAACACCTAATTCAAAGCCTTCACGGCGCATGTTCTCAATCAAAACGCCCAGGTGTAGTTCACCACGTCCTGAAACCTTAAACTTATCAGGATCTTCTGTCTGCTCAACTCTCAGTGCAACATTATGCAGCAGCTCTTTTTCAAGGCGATCTTTAATCTGACGAGAGGTAACGAATTTACCTTCACGGCCAGCAAAAGGAGAGTTGTTGACCTGGAAGGTCATGGTCACTGTCGGTTCATCAACTGTCAGTGCAGGTAAAGCTTCAACTGCATTTGGATCACACAAGGTATCCGAAATATTAAGGCCTTCAATTCCACAAAAGGCAATAATATCACCCGCCTGAGCTTCTTCTACTTCAACTCGTTCAAGCCCTTTAAAACCAAACAGTTTCAACATGCGGCCCTTGCGTTCATTGCCTTCGCGATCAAGAATAATCACCGGTGTATTCGCTTTAATGGTACCCTGCTTGATACGACCTATGCCGATAACCCCCATATAGCTATTGTAATCCAGGCTGATAACCTGCATCTGGAAAGGTGCATCAATATCCACATCTGGCGGTGAAACTTTATCAACAATGGTTTCAAATAAAGGCAGCATATCACCTTCACGCACATCATCATCAAGTGAGGCATAGCCATTAATCGCTGAGGCATAAACCGTTGGAAAATCAAGCTGCTCATCGCTTCCGCCTAAACGGTCAAACAAATCAAAGGTTTGATCAATAACCCAGTCAGGACGACTGCCGTCACGGTCAATCTTATTCACCACAACAATGGGATTTAAGCCCAGTTCAAATGCTTTTTGTGTCACAAAACGTGTCTGCGGCATGGGGCCTTCAACTGCATCAACCAAAAGGCATACACAGTCAACCATAGACAATACCCGTTCAACTTCACCACCAAAATCAGCGTGTCCCGGTGTGTCCACAATATTAATATGGTAGTCATTCCATTCAATGGCTGTATTCTTGGATAAAATCGTGATGCCGCGCTCTTTTTCCAGATCGTTAGAATCCATCATCCGTTCAGATAGCTCCTGACGGTCATCAAAAGTACCTGATTGTTTCAGCAACTCATCTACGAGCGTGGTTTTGCCATGGTCAACGTGTGCGATAATGGCGATGTTTCTGATTTTACTAATATCTTTCACTGTGAAAGTCCAAAAATAAGCTATAGTTAATAAATAGTATCAACACCAGGTGAATTTTTACTGCTTTATAAAGCAAATCATTCAACTAGGTTAAAAGAAAAGGCGCATTATAGCGGAATGTTACCTATAAATCAGAATTTATTTAAATTCAATAAAAATATTATCTAAATATTATAGGTTTCTCTCATTTATCCACTCTTTTAAAGCAGAGACGACAAATAATTTCACTCGCCAAAACTCCTGTTACTCAAGAAAAATAAAACGATTTAAATCTTATCAGCATAGGCTGATAAATGGGTGGGCAGAATAGAATGAGATGATAATGCAATACGTTTCAAACTTTGCCGGCTTGTTCAGTGAGATTTAAAAGCACTCCCTTCAAAAAGCTTTTTTGGCTATTGTTTAACCTGTTCTTTTAAAACCGGTTCAACCTCAAGGACGATACCGTCAACTCCCGTGACTTTAACCGGGGTATTGATGGGCGTATCAACCCCCTGAACTCGCCAGCTTGAGTCATCGACTTTAATTTTACCTACGCCATTTGAAATAGGTTCAATTAAGCGAAAAGTACGCCCGACATACTGTTCTGCTCGACGATTTAAATGCGAAACTGAGGGTTCCACAGGTGGAAATAATCGACGTGTCAAACGCCAGGCCACAATACTTGCAACCGACAGTACCGCAAAGATCATCATTTGACTCTGCCAGCTTAATTCAGGCCTGATATACAACACCACACCGACACAGGCTGAGGCAATACCCAACCATAGAAAAAAAGCACCCGGACTAAATATTTCCATAATAATTAGCAGTACAGCAAAAGTCAGCCAATGCCAAAATTCTAATTGTGTAAACAGTGATTCCATTAATGTTCTTTCCTGATTAAAACCCCTGAACTAGTCAGATTTTTTAGTGTAGACTTCTTTCGCCAATTCACCAATACCGCCCAAAGCACTGATAACACCCGAAGCTTCTAACGGCATGAAGATTAGTTTCTGGTTTTCTGCACTGCCGATATCTTTTAAAGCATCCACATACTTAGTTGCGACAAAGTAATTAATGGCATTTATATCGCCTTTTTCAATCGCCTGAGAAACCATCAGAGTCGCCTTTGCTTCTGCCTCAGCTAATCTTTCACGTGCTTCTGCTTCACGAAAGGCAGCTTCTTTCTCCCCTTCAGCCTGTAAAATAACTGATTGTTTTTCACCTTCAGCACGCAAAATTTCAGCCTGACGCTCACCTTCTGCCTCAAGAATATTGGCCCGCTTTTCCCGCTCAGCTTTCATTTGTCGAGCCATCGCATCCACTAAATCCATTGGCGGTGCAATGTCTTTAATTTCAATACGCGTTACTTTAACACCCCAGGGTGTTGTTGCTTCGTCAACCACATTAAGCAATTGAGTATTGATTTCATCACGTTTTGACAACAGTTCATCCAGGTCCATTGAACCCATCACGGTTCTGATATTGGTCATGGTCAGATTGAGAATTGCATGTTCCAGATTATTCACTTCATAAGAAGCTTTAGCGCTATCAATGGCTTGAAAAAAAACCACACCATCGACTTTGACCATGGCATTATCTTTGGTGATTACTTCCTGAGAGGGCACATCCATTACTCGTTCCATCATGTTCACCTGATGCCCCACAGAATCAAAGATTGGCACAATAAAATTCAAACCTGGACGTAGTGAACGGGTATAACGACCAAAGCGTTCCACGGTGTACTCCATTCCCTGAGCCACTTTTTTTACGCCCATGGCGACAATGACAATTGCAAAAGCCAGAAAACCAATTACAAAACTATCAAACCCCATCTTCGTACGCTCCTAATCCATTTTATTATCTAACTAATCAATAATAGTTGAGTGTAAACTCATCTTCAAGGCCCGAGTTCACTAAAAAGCGTTCCACAACATTAATGATCATTTTTTAAAAATGATTCATCTGTTATGATACGCTTGTTTTTTTAACTTTATCAGGCTGTCTTATGGCTGTACAAAATTACCTTAAACCACCCAAACGACTGATGCGTCATGTTGGCCATGCCATTGCTGATTTTAAGATGATCAATGAGGGTGATCGAATATTATTAGGGGTTTCCGGTGGCAAAGACTCACTTTCATTATTGCTTATTCTGCATCATTTGAAACACTATGCACCCATTAAGTTTGAACTCGGTGCTATTACTGTTGATCCTCAGATTGAAGGCTTTGATCCATCGCCCTTAAAAGACTATATTGCCGGCTTAGGCATTCCTTATTTTTATCAGGAACAGGCAATACTTGATCAGGCTGACGGTGCAATGGATGGTGATTCTTTCTGCTCTTTTTGCTCCCGTATGAAACGCGGCATACTCTATAGTACGCTAAGAAATGAAGGCTATAACGTATTGGCGCTTGCCCAACATCTTGATGATTTAGCAGAAAGTTTTTTAATGTCTGCTTTTCATAATGGTAAACTGCAAACTATGAAAGCCAATTATTCGATTCAAACGGGTGATATCCGTGTTATTCGCCCCCTTGTTTATGCCCGTGAAACGCTAACAAGCGCCTATGCCGAAGCCGCTCAATTACCTGTAATACCTGACAGTTGTCCTGCCTGTTTCAGTATGCCGACACAAAGAGATCATATGAAGCAGCTACTGTCTCAGGAAGAAAAGCTTAATAAAAATTTATTCAGCAGCTTACTCAACACCATGAAACCTCTGATGTCCATTGATCACGCTTCGATTGAAACCCCCTGATCAATCTAATCATGCAAAAATTGATAATTACCATCACATTACATTTTTTTGCTCTGATGCCGTTAAGATTAAATCATCTTATCGGTTCCTGGATAGGCCTCGCCTTATATTCCCTGAAAGGAAAAACATGGAAAGTTTCTAAAACCAATATTCAGCTCTGCTTTCCTGAGATGACACCTGCTGAACAGGAAGCCATCCTGAAAGACAGTTTGATTGAACTCGGTAAACAATTCACTGAAATGGGTCCCATGTGGCTCTGTTCATCAGAAAAAACCTTGTCACTACTGACACAGGTTTCAGGCAAAGAATATATGGATACCGCCATGCAGTCCAGTAAAGGCGTATTCTTACTCACTCCCCATTTAGGCTGTTGGGAAATTGCCGGACTTTATTTAGGTGCAAATATTCCTGTCACTATTTTATATTCACGTCCCAAAATTAAAGCCTTTGATGATATTGTTCGACGCTCAAGGATCCGTTCCGGTGCTACGCTGGTCGCCGCTGATGCCTCTGGTGTAAAAAGTATTATTAAAACACTGCGACAAGGTAATGGTACGGGCATATTACCGGATCAAAACCCTGATGGTATTAATAGTGGTGTATTTGCCCCTTTTTTTGGCATTCAGACATTAACGATGACTTTTATTTCCAAACTGGCCAGCAAAACCGGTGCCGTTATCGTGATTGGTTATGCTGAACGTCTGCCAAAAGGTAAAGGTTATCACCTGCATATCAGACAAGCTAATCCTGATATTGCCAACCCTGATCCATTAATTTCTGCTACGGCATTAAATAAAACGGTTGAAGACTATATACGAGAAGTGCCTGCTCAATATCAGTGGAGTTATAAGCGATTTAAGAAGCGCCCTGAAGGAGAAGAGAAGGTTTATTGAAGTGAACAGGGGTCGGAGTTAAATGCTATATTTCACTCCGTCCCCCGAGCCAATACCTATTTATGATACTGCTTACTCTGTTCATGCACAGCATCAATAAACACACCGACATTTTCAGGATCAATATGCTGATGAATACCATGCCCCAGGTTAAAGACATGACCATTACCCTCACCATAACTGGCTAAAATTGTTTTGACTTCCTGTTCAATACGTTCAGGCCGGGCATAAAGAATACTTGGATCCATATTACCCTGCAAAGCCACTTTATCTCCCACACGGGCACGCGCATCAGCCAAATCAAGAGTCCAGTCAACCCCTAATGCATCACAACCGGTATCAGCCATACTTTCCAGCCAGCCAGCAGCACCCTTGGAAAATAAAACAACCGGCACTTGTCTGCCATCATTTTCACGGGTCAGGCCGTCAACAATCTGCTGCATATAACGCAATGAAAATTCTTTATAGTCACGAGGGGTTAATACGCCGCCCCAGGTATCAAAAATCATCACTGCCTGCGCACCCGCTGCAATTTGTGCATTGAGATAACTGGTGACAGATTGAGCCAGTGTATCAAGTAGTTTATGCATGGTTTGCGGTTCATCAAACATCATTCCCTTCACTTTACCGAATTCCTTAGTGGAGCCACCTTCAACCATATAGGTTGCCAGCGTCCAAGGACTTCCGGAAAAACCAATTAAAGGAACGCGGCCATCCAGTTCTTTACGAATAGTACGTACCGCATTCATCACATACTTTAATTCGCCTTCTGGATCCGGTATACCTAAGGCATTAACATCTGCCGCTGAACGAATGGGCTTATCAAATTTAGGACCTTCCCCCTGAGCAAATCGCAGTTGTAAGCCCATCGCGTCAGGAATAGTAAGAATATCAGAAAATAAAATGGCTGCATCAAGAGCATAGCGTTCTAATGGCTGAATGGTCACTTCACAGGCCAGCTCGGCATTCATACACAGATCCATAAAACTACCCGCTTTTTCACGAGTTGCCCGATATTCTGGCAGATAACGACCGGCCTGGCGCATCATCCATACAGGAGTCATATCAACTGGTTGACGTAATAGGGCCTTAAGAAAACGGTCGTTTTTCAATTCACTCATTTATAATTTTCCAGCTTAGGAGTTTAGGGTATTATTTGCCTTATCCTGGTGATTAGGAATCAAGGATATTGTTAACTGAGTGGGCGATTAGCCCACTCTCTATTATTGTATTGCGTTTATTTTATTTATTATCAGCAAGTTATCCAGTACTTAATTGAAGTGCTGTATCCGTATTAAACATCAAGGTAGTCGAGAATGCCTTCTGCCGCCTGACGTCCTTCTGCAATGGCAGTGACCACCAGATCAGAACCTCGAACCATATCACCACCAGCAAAGACTTTAGGGTTTTTAGTTTGATACTTAAATTCTTGCTCGGCAGGCGCAACCACACGACCACGTTCATCCTGAGTGATTGCAAAATCACTGAACCAGGCCGCCGGGCTGGGTCTGAAGCCAAAGGCAATTAAGACAACATCAGTTGGAATAATTTCTTCCGAACCTTCAATTGGCTCAGGACGGCTCCGACCACGTTCATCCGGTTCACCGAGTTGAGTGGTCAGTAATTTAATACCGGTTACTTTGCCGTTTTCGCCAACAATTTCAACGGGCTGACGATTCCATAAGAATTGTACACCTTCTTCTTTCGCATTCTGGACTTCTTTTTTAGAGCCCGGCATATTCGCTTCATCACGACGATAGGCACAAAATACTTCATCAGCACTTTGTCGAATGGATGTTCTGGTACAGTCCATCGCAGTATCACCACCGCCTAGAACAACAACTTTTTTGCCTTCCATACTGATATAATCAGTTTCATAGTCATAACAGTTTTTGACATTTGAAACCAGGAAGTCTAAAGCAACATGAACACCATCCAGATCTTCACCTGGAATACCTGCCGTCATTGAGTTATAAGTACCCATGCCCATAAAGACGGCATCATATTGTTCCAGTAGTTCCTGAAACTGTACCGTTTCACCAATCCTGGTGTTCAATATAAATTCGACACCCATTTTTTCAAATACTTCACGACGTCGCCCAATAACACCCTTTTCCAGCTTAAACTCAGGTATGCCAAACATCAGCAAACCGCCAATTTCAGGATGCTGATCATAAACAACGGGTTTAACGCCATTACGCACCAGCACATCGGCACAAGCAAGACCGGCAGGGCCTGCACCAATCACAGCTACTTTTTTGCCGCTATCGTGAACATTTGAAAGGTTGGGTTGCCAACCTTGTGCCAGAGCCGTGTCAGTAATATAACGCTCAACCGATCCGATAGTCACCGCACCGAAATCACTTTTCAGGGTACAGGCACCTTCACACAAGCGATCCTGTGGGCAGACTCGACCACAAATTTCCGGTAATGAATTAGTTCGGTGAGATAACTCAGCCGCTTCTATGATTTTACCTTCCTGGGCCAGGCGCAGCCAATGAGGAATATAGTTATGGACAGGGCATTTCCATTCACAGTAAGGGTTGCCGCAATCCAGACAGCGATCAGCTTGCTCTGCTGTTTGATCCTGATCGAAAATCTCGTATATTTCTTTATATTCTTTGATGCGAACATCGGAGCCTTTTTTAGAAGGATCTTTTCGATCAACTTGCAAAAATTGGAATATATTACCCATAATTTTACCTTAAATTATTTTGCAGCCTTTAGCTACTTACTGTCTTAAGCGGCTTCGTTAGAAAGTATATCTAACAAACCTTCAATTGATGCTGCTTTAGGCTTCACTAACCAGAATTTACCACTCATATCCGCAAAGTTATCAAGTATGTACTGCCCCCACTCACTACCGGTAGTCTGAACAAACTCTTCTATCTTAGATTTTAAATAATGACGATGGGCTTCCATTTCCCCACTATTGATGCGATTAATATCAATCAGTTCATGGTTATAACGATCGACAAAATGATTGTCTTTATCCAGTACATAGGCAAAACCACCAGTCATGCCGGCACCGAAATTAAGGCCGGTATCACCCAATACGGTAATCACACCACCCGTCATATATTCACAGCCGTGATCGCCAATCCCTTCAACGACCGCATGAGCACCAGAGTTTCGAACACCAAAACGCTCACCCGCTAATCCAGCCGCTAATAAAGAACCGCCTGTTGCACCATAAAGACAGGTATTACCAATAATGGTTGTTTCATTACTATTAAAGCTTGTACCACAGGCCTGATTAACCACAATGCGCCCGCCTGCCATGCCTTTTCCGACATAGTCATTAGCATCACCTTCTAATTCAAGATGCAGGCCGCCGGCATTCCAGACCCCCAGACTTTGTCCTGCTGAGCCTTTCATTTTAATGGTAATGGGCTTATCACTCATGCCTAAATTACCATGTCGCTGTGCGATTTCACCGGACAAACGTGCACCGATAGAACGATCAACATTTTTAACATCAAACTCAAAAGTACCGCCCGACTTGTTTTCAATTGCGGATAGCGTTGCGGTGACCATTTCTTCAGCCAATTCACCTTTGTCATAAGGAGCATTACTTGCGTCAACACAGAACTTGGGTTTACTATGATCATCCACAGTTTTTAATAAGGGCGATAAATCTAACTGGCGATGACGATCCGTATTACCTTCAATAATTTCCAGTAAATCGGTCCGGCCAATCAAATCTTCAAGCTTGCTTACACCTAATGATGCCATCCACTCACGGGTTTCTTCCGCAACAAATTTAAAATAATTCATGACCATTTCCACTTTACCGATAAAGTGGTGCTGACGCAGTGTCTGATTTTGGGTGGCAACACCCATTGCACAGGTATTTAAATGACAAATTCTCAGGTATTTACAGCCCATAGCAATCATCGGTGCGGTACCAAAACCGAAACTTTCTGCACCTAAAATTGCCGCTTTAACAATATCCAGGCCAGTCTTTAAACCACCATCTGCCTGCAGACGAATTTTGCCACGCAAATCATTGGCACACAGAGCTTGTTGAGTTTCACTCAAACCCAGCTCCCATGGAGAACCCGCATATTTAACTGAGGCTAATGGACTGGCTGCAGTACCGCCGTCATAACCAGAAATGGTAATTAAATCAGCATAAGCCTTGGCCACACCTGCTGCAATCGTACCAACGCCAGGTTCAGAAACAAGCTTCACTGAAACCAGGGCCCTGGGATTAACTTGTTTCAAGTCATAGATCAATTGAGACAAATCTTCAATAGAATAAATATCATGATGCGGCGGAGGTGAAATCAATGTCACACCCGGTACAGAATAACGCTGTCGGGCAATATTTTCATCCACTTTATGCCCAGGCAGCTGACCACCTTCACCAGGCTTGGCACCTTGAGCTATTTTAATCTGCAATACTTCAGCATTGACCAGATAATGAGGAGTTACACCAAAACGCCCCGATGCTATTTGCTTTATTTTCGAGACTTTCAGGGTATTAAAACGATCTGGATCTTCCCCACCTTCCCCTGAATTAGAGCGTGCACCCAGTCGATTCATCGCTTCTGCCAGTGTTTCATGCGCTTCTGGGGAAAGTGCTCCCAGCGACATAGCCGCACTGTCAAAACGTTTAAACATCGCTTCGGCCGGCTCTACCTCGTCAATTGAAATAGCGTCAATATCTTCACGCAGTTTTAATAAATCACGCAGGGTTGCAACAGGACGCTTATTAACTTCATCCGCATATTTTTTATAAGCCTTATAATCTCCCGTTTGCACTGCCTGCTGCATGTATTGAACAACATCAGGATTATAGGCATGGTATTCACCACCATGAACATAACGATAAATACCACCATGATCATTGGTTTTACGAGGATTCCAGGCCACTTTATTCAGAAAACGCTGATCATTGCCAAAGTGACTGAAACCAGCACCGGCAATACGGCTGGTGGTCCCTTTAAAACACATATCAGTGACGTCTTCATCAATTCCAATGGCTTCAAACAATTGCGAACCACGATAGCTGGCAATGGTCGAAATTCCCATCTTAGACATGACTTTGTATAAGCCTTTATTGATACCTTTACGATAGGCTTTAGTCACCTTACCAATTTCGGTGTCTTTAATTTCATTATGTTTAATCAGTTTAGCTAATGTTTCATAGGCCATATAAGGGTAAACAGCTGATGCACCATAGCCAATTAAGGTCGCAAAATGATGTGGGTCACGGGCAGTACCTGTCACCACAATCAGATTCGCATCGCAACGCAGGCCTTTAGCAATCAAGTGGTGATGCACAGCACCGGTTGCCATCAATGCATGTATGGTAATTTTATCTTTGGCAATATTTTTGTCATTTAAAACAATAATGACCTGACCATTACTTACGGCTTTTTCTGCTTGTTCACATACCGCTTTCAACGCTTGTTTTAACGTCAGCTCCGGGGAGTAATTCAGGTCTATAATTTCATTAGCATAGTCTGAATTGTCGATAGCCAGCAGGTTTTCATATTTTGCACAAGACAGTACCGGAGAATCAACAATCAGTCGTTCAGCATGAGCAGCGGTTTCCTCAAATAGATTCTTTTCTGCGCCAAGACAGGTTTCCAATGACATCACGATACTTTCACGGATAGGATCAATTGGAGGATTGGTTACCTGGGCAAACTGCTGACGAAAATAATCATACAGCGGTCTTATGCGAGAGGATAAAACAGCCATAGGCGTATCATCACCCATAGAGCCAATAGCTTCTGCTGCATTTTCTGCTAGCACTTTAATGACATATTCTTTTTCTTCATTGGCAATCTGAAATTGCTTTTCGTAAACTTTGTAAGTCTCATCATCCATACAACCAACTACAGAAGAAGGCTCTATCAATTCAGATTTAAGATATTTAATGCCTTTTTTCAGCCAGTCTTTATAAGGCTGTTGACTTTTCAGGTGTTGATCAACATCCTCCGGCAACATTAATTCACCGGTATGAGTATCTGCCGCCAGCATTTGACCCGGCTTTAAGCGACCTTTAGCCACCACATCTGTTTCACTGTATTCATAAACTCCGGTTTCAGATGCCAGGGTAATCACACAATCTGAATAAGTCGCCTCAGCCAATCCTTTGGAAGAACCTTCTGCCTGTAAAAAGTCGGTATTTTTGGTGATCACATAACGTGCTGGACGCAGACCATTTCTATCCAGAGTACAAGCCGCATAACGACCATCCGTCATCACTACGCCAGCCGGACCATCCCATGCTTCCATGTGCATAGAATTATATTCATAAAATGCTTTCAGATCAGCATCCATGGTATCAACATTTTGCCATGCCGGTGGAATCAATAAACGCATGGCACGGAAAAGATCCATACCGCCAGCCAGTAAGCCTTCAAGCATGTTATCCATACTATTAGAATCTGAACCACTCATTGAAACTAAAGGATGAATATCTTCCATATTGGGTATCAGTGGGGTTTCAAACTTATGACCACGGGCCACAGACCAGTTGCGATTACCCTGTACGGTATTGATTTCACCATTGTGTGCCAGATAACGGAAAGGCTGTGCCAGACGCCATTGCGGCCACGTATTAGTGGAAAAACGCTGATGAAACACACACATACCAGAAGCCAGTCTGGGATCATTGAGGTCTTTGTAAAAGGCGGGTAAAAACTCAGGCATGACCAGACCTTTAAAGGACACAACCTGAGACGTCATAGAAGGAATATAAAAGACATCATCATTTTCCTGAATCGCTTTTTCAGCTCGACGACGAGCAATATAGAGATGACGGTCGAATGTCGCTGCATCCATACCCTGTGTAGAATTGACAAAGACGTGTTCTATTTGCGGCAATGATTCGAGTGCTTCTTTACCACAAGCACTTTCATCGATTGGAACGACTCGCCAGCCAGCAACGTCCAGTCCTTGTGCCAATAATTCTTGATTAACCTGATTTCTTGCTTTTTCAGCTGTGGCGGAATCCTGACTTAGAAATACCACACCAACAGCATAATTCTCTGTGAGGTTAAACCCCTGCTCCAGGGCAACTGCCCGCATTAATGCATCAGGCTTTTGCAATAATAAACCACAACCATCGCCTGTTTTACCATCTGCTGAAATTGCACCACGGTGGGTCAACCGAGCTAGTGCTTCAATAGCGGTTTCGACCAGCCAATGACTACTGGCGCCATCCATATGAGCGATTAAACCAAAACCACAATTGTCTTTTTCAAAGGAAGGTCTATAAAGAGTCGACTGTAACTCTTTAGGGTGCGATATTTCAAATACTGGCATTACAGGCCTCAAATGATAGATATTTTTTACAGATAGATTACTTATAAAAATGTCTGTAAAGTTATATAAAAAGTATAATCACTATCGCCAATAATTTTCCAGAATGTCCACTGTGCAGGCTTCTATAACTGAACCGGGGCGAAAGAGCCCGATATTATACCCTTTCAGGCTTCTTTGGTCTACCACCTATCAGTGACTGGTCATCATCCCGTGTACTGTAGAAAAATTGCGTACCCAGGGTTTACTATCCTTAATTGTTAGCGCTAACTGGTTACCTGCTTGTTGTGCAGAGTTTTTGTCAGCATAACTCCCATAAATGAGCACATAAAGTGTTTTTCCATTTTTTATGGTTTTAAAGTAAGCTGATTTCGCTGCAATTGCATATTTCTCTATGTAATTCTTAATGCCAGCTTCAGAGCTTAAAGCAATTAATTGAATGGTATAATCCGCGGGGTTCTGTGTCCATATCCATGCTTCATCATTCCCCCTGGACACGACCGTTTCAGATAAATCAGGTTTAGGCAGTCCAGAATTAACGGTTTGAACCGATGCTGTGGCTACCTGATTTAATTGCTGATTGGTCACCTTGGCTGGTGTTTGTATTAACATTATCGATAGTTGATCTTTAATACTGGCAAAATTTCTAATCCAGGGTGTTTTTGTTAATGCGGGATCAAGTTTCTTAACAGCCGCTTCTGCATCCTGTTTTGAGGGATAATTACCATAAGTCATGGTATACCAGTTCTGAGCATTTCGCTGAGTGGTATATCTTAAAATATCCCCTTGCAGAGCATATTTTTTGACTAATTCGTTGATTGCCTGTTTATTATGTGAGCCGAATAATTGAATCGTATAATGGGTATCAGATTGCTGCTGTAACCAGGACTCACCTTTTATTTTATTGTCTGAACTGGATATCACACTCTTTTTATTTTTCGGCGTTTTACTCACCACCAAAAATGATGAAGTACTGGTCTTTCCTGCTGGACTGATTACCACAACCGTCCACTTTCTCTTTTTTATGCCCGTGGCTATAAATAATTTGATCTGATTTGAATTAATAAATTGAAATTGATTGTGTGTTAAACGAGATGAGAAATGCTTTTTATTTTTATCCCACCTTAATTCAACCACTGTTTGTTTTGAAAAACCCTCGCCTTCAATACTCACAGACTGTCGTTTATCACTGCCTATAAAAGGACTTGGAGAAATACCTTTAATCGATAGTTTTGAAATATAAGGTTTGACTACATCAAAGCTGATTTCAGGTGATTGCAAGCCTTCCGCATGCTTCGCAGATACAGTCCATTGTTGGGGCGTTATCCCTGTATTCAAATGCAGTTTAATTTGATTATTGTTAATGTAGCGCCATTGTTCTGGTGTTTGTTCTTCTGAAAATTCTTTTTTATTCCCCGCCCAACTCACCATTAAATGGGTATCTTTTTTCAGGTTGCTGCCTCTGATTGTAATGTATTGACGATTATGCGAACCGATTACCGGTTCCGGCTCTACCGATTTAAGTACAGCTGCAGGCGAATCAACAGGCTTGGGGGTTTTATCAATACTTTGTTCTACAACCAGTGTGTCAATCGCTTCATTAACAATCACATCCGATGCATTTTCTTTTTCTTGTGTCAGTTCGGAGTTTTCAATTAATTCTAAGGGGACTACTGTTTCTGAAGCTTTTTCATTGACCCGTTCTGTTTGCTCAGTATTTTCAATTTTAGCTTGAGCAATTACTTTTTCTCCGGCTTTTTTTGCAACATTGGCTTTTTCAGGTACTTTAT
This sequence comes from gamma proteobacterium symbiont of Bathyaustriella thionipta, assembly GCA_025656775.1. GTDB lineage: Bacteria > Pseudomonadota > Gammaproteobacteria > GRL18 > GRL18 > GRL18. Next base: position 7,176 of record JAHXHI010000341.1, on the reverse strand, counting down.
CTTCAGCACCCTTTTTTTCAACAAGCAGCTTTTCAGGCGGTAATTCCAGAGGTAATAAATCAATTTTTTCTTTGTCTGCCTGAGTGGAGTTCTGATCTGCCTGTTCAAATACAGTATTAAGAACCATCAGTGCAACAATTAAAATACCAAGAACGGCAGTGGGTATTACAAATTTTGGCAGACCTGATGCTGACTGTTCATCTTCATCTTGTACGGGTGATTTAAAATCATTATCATATTCTAAATCGCCTTCAGCTAAAAAATCATCCCTTGATTGTTCAGATAACTGCTCAATTTCTTCAAATTTTTCAGCGAGACGATTCAGTTGTACTTCTGCTCGATCACTGCGATGCTCAGTCAAATCATCATCAATCAGAGAATCCATCAGGTTATTTTCTTGCTCCGGATTAAAATCATCTTCCTGATTTTCTAAAACTGATTGTGAAGTCATTTCAAACTTGTGACCATTGTCAGGCTCAATATAATTATCGGCCTTACCACTGGATGTTAAAAATTTATCTGCAAAAAAATCAATTTTTTGTGGGATTCCATCTGAATCACCAAAAATACTGTCAATAATACGGGGTGTGAAAGGTGTTTCACGATCAAAACCAGCAACGGCCATTTTATGTCTTAAATAACCTGAAACACCTTCCTTATCAAGACTACCCAGAGTCGCTAGATGAACAACATCTCTAAAGTCCCTTAATTCAGGGTTTTGTAAAAATTCAGCCAGTTGTGTTGTCGCAAATAAAACGATATTAATATAAGGTACTTCATCTTGCTTCTGCTGAGAAAGCTGTATTAAAAAACGTAATGAATCTATCGAAAGACCCTGGGCATCATCAACAAAAAGAACGGGCTTAAATCCAAGCTGATTAATTTCTGCAAGTTGTGTCTCTAAAGCCTCTAACAACTCAACATGATCATCAATAATTGCACCGAATGAGTCCAAAATTGCTTGAATTAAAGACAGAGTATCGTGTTGCTCAGCGATTGTGATCTTTGCAACTCGCCAATTATTATCAATTCGACTGGCAAGAGTCTCCAGCAAATGACTTTTTCCTATACCGGACTCACCAATTATTACCTGAAAATTACTTGAATATTCAATCAGATGTTCAGTTGATTCTAATATTTGAGCACGGTTTTTATCGGCATAAAAATATCGTTGTTCAATATTTTTATTAAAAGGATTTTCTCTTAAGCCCAGTCTATCCAATTGTGACACATGTCGCTCCCTACTTATATAAAAGCTATTTTATCCAATAAATTTCGTTGTTTCTCAAGCATGAAAACACCATTCACCCTGTAGCAAAGGCTTCTAATGTCTGTTTAAGTTTATCCAGCTCAAAGTCTGCAGTAATAAAACTATTTCCCAATGTATTGAGCAAAATCAGGTGCAATTGTCCATCAAGTACTTTTTTATCGCCAGCCATCAAGTCGATGAATTGTTTGACCGAAATTTTGACATTATGGGTGGTTGGAACCTGAGTGGGTAAATTGGCCGCGCCAATTAATTCAATAATTTGCTGTTGAACTGATTGATCTATCCAGCCATGCCTGACAGAGAGATCTGCCGCCATAATCATGCCAATTGCAACGGCTTCACCATGCAGGCAATTTCCATACCCCAAACCGGTTTCTATCGCGTGACCAAATGTATGTCCGAGATTAAGCAGTGCTCTTTGTCCTGCTTCTTTCTCATCTGCAGCAACAACTTCAGCCTTATCCCGACAGGAAAACTCAATAGCATAAGCCAATGCTTCAGACTCACGATCTTTCAGTGCAGGCATGTTATTGTTAAGCCATACAAAAAACTCTTTACTATTAATCAGTGCATACTTAATCACTTCAGCTAAACCAGCACTCAATTGCCTGTCATCAAGAGTATTTAAAGTATTCGTATCAGCAAGCACGCATTGCGGTTGGTGAAAAGCACCAATCATATTTTTCCCCAGAGGGTGGTTAACACCCGTTTTTCCGCCAACAGAAGAATCCACCTGTGCAAGTAAAGTGGTAGGAATCTGAATAAAATTTACCCCTCTGCGGTAAATTGCTGCAGCATAACCCGTCATATCCCCTATCACACCGCCTCCCAGAGCAACCAGTGTTACACGGCGATCAAACTGTTTTTCCATTAACCGATCAATGATCGGTAGAATACCCTCATAGGTTTTATAAATTTCACCATCCGGTAAAATAACTGTTTCGCATTGATAATCTGAAAAAAGAGCAAATACTTTGTCCAGATAAAGTGGCGCTATTGTCTCATTAGTGACGATAACAACTTGTTTTCCGCTCACATAAGGGGATATTAATGATTTATCATCCAATAAATCCTGACCAATAAATATCGGATAACTTCGCTCTTCTAAATCAACATTTAATGTAATCATATTTTGCTTTTTATATCGGTCTTCTTAGGTTGGTAAATTTTAACTGATTAACTTTTCTAACTCTTTAACTGCAGCATGAACACTCATTGTATTTGTTTCCAGTATTATATCAGCTAATTCACGATAGATGGGTTCACGCTCAGTTAAAATAGACTGAAGTGTTGCTCTGGGATTGTCTGTCTGTAGCAATGGACGATTTTTATCTTTTGAGGTTCGCTCTAATAAATCATCAATACTGGCACATAGATACACTACCGTACCCGATCGTTTTAATGTTTTTTGATTCTCAGAATTAAGTACTGCACCACCACCTGTTGCTAAAACAATATGCTTTTTTTGGCTCAGTTCAAAAATAACATCTTGTTCTCGCTTACGAAATCCTGACTCACCTTCTAATTCAAAAATCAAAGGTATAGAGACCCCCGTTCGTTCTTCAATTTCTTTATCGCTATCAAAGAAGTCAAATCCCAGATTACGGGCAATTTGTCGACCAACCGTTGTTTTACCAGCCCCCATTGGTCCGATTAAAATAATATTACTAATGCTATGCTCCAGACAGAAAACTGAGGTATTAATTTTGAGGTGTAATATGACAAATCATAATAATTTTATCAAGTGTTATATAAATCAACCTTAAGGTCAATAACATGGACACTTTTTAGCTATTGCTCACTGATCACATAAAATATTCGCCAGAAACACAAAAAGGACTGTGGTTTCCCAACAGTCCTTTTTGTGTTTTTAAGCAAGCTTATCTCATCACATAATCTTGTTGACTTATCTCACAGAGAGTGTTTCATCCATAATCTTTGGTGTAATAAAGATAATCAGCTCTGTTTTATTATCAGCTCTATTCGTGAGTCTAAATGCTGAACCAATGACAGGAATATCACCTAAGACCGGAACAGAATCCGTTGATCTATCAACATTATGTTCAAAAATACCACCCAGAACAACAGTATCACCATTATCAACCAGAACAGATGTCTCAATTTCTTTAGTGGCAATAGAAGGTGCTGAACCAATGCCGATTGGCACAAGCGTGTCCACTTCATCTTTATTGATTTTCAGCTCCATATGCACTTTATTACCAGGAATAATTAACGGTGTGACTTCAAGACTTAACACAGCATCCTTAAAGGCAACAGTATTTCCATTTTCATTTTGTTCTAAATAAGGCACCTCATTACCTGCTTTAATTTTAGCGGCAGTACCATTCGTAGTAACAACTCTTGGACTTGAAATTAACTCAGACGTACCTTCTATCTGAGACGCGGATATTTCCAGATCAACCAGATAACCACTGTTCAGGAGTCCAAAGGTAATCCCCAAAAGATTTTTTTGCGTACTACCCAAATCAACCGCACCGACAGTCGTCTGGGTATTTGCCTGAGGATTTGAGAAATTCCAGTTCATGCCAAGATCCCGCTCAAATTTATCACTGGCTGAAACAACTCTGGCATCAATTAATACTTGTCTTGTGGGCGTATCTATTTCTTTAATTAATTTGCGTAATTGGGCAATATTACGTGCGGTATCACGGATGATTAATTTGTTGGTTCTATCATCACCGACAATGGTGGCTCTGGAAGAGATATAAGAAGCACCTTCTTCATCATTGACATCACCACCGGTGGTATTCACTGGCCTGATTTTTAGACGCTTCATTAGCCCCCATATCATCCAGCAATTTAATCACGGCAGAAGCCGGAACAAATTGTAACTGAACAGTTTCTGTCACTAAGGGTAATAAGTCAGCAATTTGCTTCTTTGCTTCCAGCTCCTGTTTTTCAATTGCAGCAAGCTCTTCAGCCGGAGCAACACGCATCACATTGCCTTCTTCACGCATGCCCAGGCCTTTGGTTTTTAAGATAATAGCTAAAGCCTGGTCCCATGGTACATTTTTTAATCTCAAGGTAATACTACCGCTAACAGTGTCACTGGTGACCATGTTCTTACCAGTAAAATCAGCAATCAGCTGTAAAACTGCGCGGACTTCAATATCCTGAAAATTCAATGATAATCTTTCGCCTGAGTAGCCAAATTTGGCTTTTTCTTTGGCGGCTTTTTGTGCTTTAGTCAAGCCTTTCACTTCAATGGTAAACGTTCTTCCTGCCTGATAGCCTAAGTGATCAAATTCACCTTTGGTATCAACCAGCATTTTAATATTTTTTCCTGAGGCAAAGGTGTCAATAAATGAAACCGGTGTATTAAAATCATTCACATCTAAGCGACGTTCCAGGTCACCTGGCAAACTCACGTTTTCTATTTCTACAACCAGTTTTTCAAATTCCTGTTTTAAATTAACATTTTTGGGCTGTTCAGAAAAAGAAATAATAATATTACCTTCCCCTTCGTCACCTAAGCGAAAATCAATGTCCTTAATACTGTTTCTTCCTAAAGATGCCGTTGAATGGGAAACATTAGCTTCATCAATAGTAACGATCACATTATTGCCGTCAACTTCTGTCGAGTACTTAGTCAATGTGACCATATTAAGTACCACACGAGTACGTCCGCCTGCTGCTACAGCAGTAACACTTCGAGCAAGACCGATGCCGATAGTTTGACGTTTACGATCCAGCGCAACCCCGGTGTCAGGAAAATCCAGGGCAATTCGAGCAGGAGAATCAATGGTAAACGTACCGGGCTCGGGTGCTGATTCACTGAATTTCAAAACGACTTGTACTTTATCGCCCGGAATCGATGCAAAGGAGATATCTTCAAGCATATTACTGGCATGTACTGCACTGATAAGGCTTAAAGCAAGCAGCCCTGAAACAGCCATTAATAAGTGTTTAAAAATCATTTTACTGTTCATAATTTTCTCTCTAATATTTCCCGGATGACTCATAATTATTGCTAATCTATTGTTAGTTTTTACTGGCGTATTATAAAAATAATTCAAAAACATTCACTCAAAGAACTACTCACTCAATGCAATCGATGCATCACGTTCTTTCCAGCCATCACCTTTATCAGAAACCAACTCAACTAAAGTGACTTCTTCTTCGCTGATAGCGGTTACCCTGCCATAATTTTGCCCCATATAATGACCAATTGACACTCGATGTAACAAGCCATCTGGATCTTTTATTAAAATCCATTCAGATTCATTTTGAGCTAATGTACCGACCATTCTTAAACTATCCAGTGAAAATTCTTCCAAAGGTTCTCTGGGACGGTTTTCATCAGGACGAGGACCACGATATGGGCCGCTAAACACCTCGATATCCACAACGGGTTTAAATGGGTCTCGGACATCCATTGCTGCATAGGCGTATGGAGGGCTTTGTTTAAATTCCGGTAAAGGATCAACTTTTCCCTTATAGGTTGCCTTAGTTTTTTGCACATAGGCTCGTAAATCACCCATTTCATTGTTTACGCACCCGGAAAGGGTCAACAATGATATTATTGTAAAAATAGGTATTAGTATTATTCTTTTCATCTAAATCAATCTCTATTATTCCACTTAAACATTCATTGTAACGCTTATTGAGAAGTTTAAGTTGTACAGAAAAAACATCAGTCATTAACATGTTGAAAAATGCTAATTGCTCTTATCTCCGTCTACGGGTTTTCTTTTTAGTTGACGTAATTTCATCTTGATCAAGATAACGATAAGTTTTGGCAATTAGCGTAATCGACAACTTTTTATCTTCATCGATCTCAAGTGGATCATCTTTAGCTTGTGCATTTTTCCCTGGCAGCATTTCAACTTCATGAATGGTTACAATTCGAGGTAATGCAGCAATCCCCGTGGCAAAGCCACCAAAGTCATGATAAGTACCCGTTACTTCGATATTTACAGGCAGTTCAGCATAAAATTCTTTACGCACTTCACCCGAAGGTTTAAACAAGCTGAATTCCAGATTGTTACTCAAACCAGTTTGTGAAATTTCAACCAGTAAGTCAGCAACTTCAGTTTTTTGTGGTAACTGTCTTAACATGGAACCAAAACGTTTCTCCATTTCCACCATTTGCAGTTTATAGGCTTCAAGATTAGCCGCTTTTCCCTGTTTCTGTCTAAACTCCTGTTTGAGGGGTTCTTCCTTGCTTTTAACTGCTTCCAGTTCTGCAATTTTATCCTGGGTAAAATAATAATAACCACCGCCTAAAACCGCTGCAAAGATAATAAAGACAGCGACCAGTCGCGCCCCGATGGGCCAGCTACCAATATTTTCAAAATCTAATTCATTCAAATTCATAGCTTTTACCCCTTAACCTTTGTTGTCTTTTTTCTTTTTATCATTGGGTGAAGCTTGTTGAGACGTAAGAGTAAACTCACTATATCCTTCTGATTCGCCTTTCTTTTTACTCTGAATCACTTTCAAGTTCGGATTTTGTAACCATTCCGCACGTTCAATATTCCGCATATAGGCAGAAACTCGCGCATTCGATTGAGCGATACCATCAAAGGTAAGTGACTTTTTCTTCTGGTTAAATTTGGTCAGATGGACGCCTTCTGGCAAAACCTTAACCAATTCATCAAGCATATGAACACTATCGGAACGATTACCCTGTAATTCCTGGATAACATTCATTCGTGACAATAAATCTGCTTTTTTCTTTTCCAAAGCCTTAATTTCAGCAATGGCTTTTTCAACCTTCTTAATTTCACTTTTTAAATAGTTATTACGAGAACTCTGGTAATCAATCATGGCACCTAGTACCTCGACACATTAGTTGTAAGCGCTTAAGCAACTACCGTTATTTCAAAAAAGTTTTCCCTACCTCATAATCAATCTCATCAATTCACTATGAGGCTCACCAATGA
>JAHXHI010000104.1 GCA_025656775.1 gamma proteobacterium symbiont of Bathyaustriella thionipta | reverse complement strand
GCCACTCAAGAGAAAGGCTGAATTAAATCGTTAGCATTATGCTTTATGTCAAAAAAGGTGTTTTTGGAGTAATTCTACAGCCTCAACGCTTCAATCAGTGCCTGACGTTGTTGTTCCATACCTGCCGTAGTGATCTGCACCACTAAAATATCATTGAATCGATCAACGACGATACCGGGCAGTAAATCACTCTCACCAAAAATAAGACGATAAAATGGTTTAGCAAACAGTTTTTCTCTAAGCGACAGTGCAATTTTAATACGATGTACAAAAAGTGAGCGGTCTAGTGCCACGCACGTTTTGCGGCTTACCAAACGAGCAGCAATTAATGAGTGAGGATTAATATAGGCAATACCGAGTGCTTTACCCTGATGAGAAACCACCACAACTTGCTCTCCGGCAGTAAAGCTCTTTAACGATGTTTTTTGCGTATCAATTTCATTACTATATACCCATAGGTGCCCTTGATTGAGTCGGCGTTCCTGACCTTTTTTCAAGTGTATGGATGATAATTCACTGCTCATAATTAAATAGCTCATTGCTGCTTATAAAAGGGGCTAATAATAGCATAAATAGCGGAGTAACTTGGATCAAAGGTAAAAAAATAATTTTAAGTCGCTATTGATTATGGTTGAAGAGCGCATCTCCCCCTTTTAATTTAACTTCTCTTTCACAGAACATCAGTTTTATCAGCTAAGGATTGTGTGCTTATTCAGTGAGTCACACCAGTGTTTTGAAAGGCCGTATTTTGTGAACAATTGTCATTATATACCTCAATGATACTGAGACTTTGAGTGCTCAATCAATTCGAGCTTAAACCTCTGCTTTGAGCATGACAGTGCTTGGCGACATCATTCTTAGCATCTGAAATTCGTCGTTCATAAATGTCTTTTTGACTGCGACTATAATAACGCCTTTTTTTTATGTCCCATCTTATTTCTTGCGCATCGTTAAGACGGTCTTTATAGTGCTGGCAAGTGTTATCATTTTTTTTCTTAACAACCTTATTTACTTTTTTATTCTGACGATAAACAGGATCAGCACTTCCTACTGTATGAGCACTGCCACGATTTTTATACCATGGCGTTCCCGTATGAGCCGGACCCACTTCAATATCAATACGCTTACTGGATTGCTTTAACGTACAGGGATCACCTTGAAAACTAATGCTGTTATCAGAGTTAGTACACTTATAGATTATTTGGGCTGGAACAGATATCGGCAGGATTAAATACGTTAATAGCGCTAAATATTTCATTATGAGTTTTAAATCTCAGGATCAGACATTGCTTTACTATTAACAACATTGATCCATTGAATTTTTGTATTTTGTCACAGACCTCGGCATGATAATACCAAGAACCTGTCACTGAATTGGATCAGGGTTGTTTATCCAGCGGGATAACATCTTCTGCCTGCAAACCTTTCTGTCCTGTCACCAGATTAAATTCAACATCAGCTCCCTGCTTAAGAGTACGGTATCCTTCACCACGAATTGAGCGGAAATGAACAAAAATATCATCATGCTCTTCAAGAACGATAAAACCAAATCCTTTGGCATTATTAAACCATTTCACGGTACCTACTTCGCGTTTATCCATTTTTATATCCCTTAAAAAATAACTTGATTATGACAGAAGGATTTTTGAATCTTTTTTGTCGCTTTTAAATAAATTTATTTATACCCTTATCAATTTGGTGATGCAATATAAATACGTAAAATTTTCTTTATTTAAAATGAATTTGTAGTATTATGCTGACATTTTGTTAAGTGATATACAATTTTTTAAGAAATGAGACCGAAAACACAGAACACGACATTTTCAACATACTGAGGATAAAAAGGGATGAAAAATGGCATAAAAAGACAAAAGGCTTATCATTTCAATGTTACGGCTCTTTTGTCTTTTTATTTAATTAAAAACTCATATCAAAAACAGATTTAAAGCGCGCCTTAAATTCAGCCATTGTAAAATGATGATTTTGAGTGCCATGATGTGTAATCTTGATAGCCCCCAATAAACTGGCAATACGTCCTGTTACTTCCCAATCCAGATCATTCATCAAGCCATAAAGCAAACCACTGCGAAATGCATCCCCACAACCGGTAGGATCCAGTATATCATCCACCTCAACAACCGGAATCATAATATTGCTATCTCTGGTAATAATTTCAGCGCCTTCACTACCTCGAGTGATCACCAATGCTTCTACCTGCTCAGCCACTTCAGCGGGTGTCATTCCAGTTTTATCGAGAAACAGCTGCATTTCATAATCATTAACAGTAAGCCAGGTTGCTTGTTTTAAAAATATTTTTAGATCATCTCCGCTAAACATTGGCATACCCTGACCAGGATCAAAGATAAAGGGAATGTTTGCCTCTGAAAATTGGCGAGCATGCTCAATCATGCCGTCACGACCATCAGGTGAAACAATCCCAATAGTGACACCTTCAGCATCAGCGACTTTGTTTTGCTGTGATTCACCCATTGCCCCCGGATGAAAAGCAGTAATCTGGTTGTCATCCTGATCAGTGGTAATAAAAGCCTGTCCCGTATAGCTATCATCAATTTCTTTTATGTATTGACTGGAAATTCCGCATTGCGCCAGCCATTTTTCGTATGCTGAAAAATCGGAGCCAACCGTTGCCATCAAGGCACCATCACCACCAAGAAGCTTTAGTGTATAGGCTATATTACCAGCACAACCACCAAACTCACGACGCATATCAGGTACCAGAAAGGAAACATTCAACATATGAATTTTATCTGGCAATATATGGTTTTTAAAATAATCGGGAAAAACCATAATATGGTCATAAGCAACAGAGCCGCAAATAAGAGCTGTCATAATGTTCCTTGATAATTAAAATGAATTTTTTAGATACTGATATTTTTTTGAAAAAGTTAAAGGTTAAAAAAATAAAACAAGCGCCCAGACAACCACCACATTTACCAGGGACAGGAAGACAGCAGCTGACCCCATATCTTTTGCTCTTCCTGATAATTCATGTTGTTCTGGACCAAAGCGATCAACGACTGCTTCAATTGCAGAATTAAGTATCTCTGCAATTAAAACAATAAACAAACAGGCAATCATCAACGCCGATTCAAGGCTGTTGTCTGCTAACCAGATAGCCATCGGCAAAAGAACAAGCGCCAGGAAAAGCTCCTGCCGAAAAGCAGCCTCATGTTGAAACGCAGCCGTTAAGCCCTGCCATGAATAGCCTCCCGCAGCAATAATACGGGCAATGCCTGTTTTACCTGGTTTCATTTCCAGCTAATTTCCTTTCGTTTGAGAAGTATCAGGTTTTATATAACAAAAAATTTTACCCGCCTGTTTTTTAGTCATTTAAACATTCGAAATTATGCTTGCTAATTTTTTGCCTGGCTCAAGCTTCCGAGTAGTAAAAATTCAAATCCAGCTCTCTGGCAGCTTTGACATCATCTAAACGCCTGACGGGTAACTCAAAAGGCGCACCTTTTAATAAATCAGGTGATTGTTCAGCCTCTTCTCTAATCTTAATCAAGGTCTCGACAAAAGCATCTAAATCAGCCCTGCTTTCGGTTTCTGTGGGTTCGATCAAAAAACATTCCGGCACTAACAGCGGGAAATAGGTTGTGGGTGCATGAAAGCCATAATCCAGCAAACGCTTGGCAAAATCCATGGCACTGGTGCCATATTCTTTCATTTCTTTGCGCAAGGTCAGAATAAACTCATGACTGGCGCGACGTTCCGGAAAAGCCATTTCAAAATCTGCAGCCATTAAACGTTTTAACAAATAATTGGCATTCAAGGTAGCGAAATCAGCCACACGCTCCATACCATCACGGCCTAATAATAAGGCATAAATATAAGCACGCAATAAGATGCCTACATTGCCCATCCATGCGGATAAGCGGCCGATACTTAATGGCAATTCTTCTTCGGTGATCCAATAATAACCTTTTTTGTCACTGTGACCTACAATAGGTACAGGAACGAAGGGTTGTAAGCGTTCACTTACACCTATGGGCCCCGAACCAGGACCACCGCCGCCATGAGGTGTAGAGAAGGTTTTATGCAGATTCATATGAATCACATCAAAGCCCATATCGCCCGGTTTAACCTTTCCTAAAATCGCATTAAGGTTAGCACCATCATAATAAAGCAGACCACCTGCTTTATGGATCATATCTGCAATGAGTTTAATTTTACGCTCAAAAACACCCAGGGTTGATGGGTTAGTTAACATGATACCCGCAGTCTGAGGACCGATAATTTTTTCCAGAGCCTCAATATCAATATCCCCATGTTCATTGGTGGGTATTTCTTTTACTTTATAACCACACATCACGGCAGTCGCTGGATTGGTGCCATGAGCCGCATCAGGCACAATAATTTCACTGCGCTGGGTATCGTTATTATTATCATGATAAGCGCGTATCATTGCGACACCGGCAAACTCACCCTGAGCACCGGCCATAGGCGTCAATGACACTTGCTTCATCCCCGTGGCTTCCTTCAGCATCGTCTGCAAATCAAACAGACAACTCATGACTCCCTGACTCATTGAAGCATGTGCCATTGGGTGCCGACTGGTAAAACCCGGTAATTGCGCCAGAGTATTACAAACACGCGGATTGTATTTCATGGTACAAGAGCCTAAAGGATAAAAGTGTGTATCAATAGAAAAGTTCTTTTGTGATAGTCGAGTATAATGACGTAACACCTGTAATTCACCCACTTGAGGCAATTCTAATGTTTTCTTACGTTGTAGATGATCAGGTAGCTCAAGACACACCTCATTAACATCAATATCAGGTGCAAGTGACGTACTGCGACGAGTCTGATCAGATAGTTCAAAGATTAATGTGTCTGCATTTTGTTCAACGATTCTTTTACTCATTTCTGTTCTCCTTCACTGCTGCTTTGAGAACTAATGTCCGAACAGATATTAATAAGTGTATTTGAGAAAAACTGTAGTTCTTCTTCAGTTTTTGTTTCCGTCACGCAAATTAATAAGTGATTTTTATGCTCGTCTGCTGCTTGCTGGTTAGTTTGCTGTAAACAAAGATTAATCCCGCCAACAATATCTTCTTCTGCCAAACGCTCCAGCACAAGCTCTACAGGCACGTCTAATGCGACAACAAATTCATGAAAAACCGTTTTGCCAAAAGGAAATTGAATCACTGAACTTTCTTCTAATAGCGCCATTAACTTCTGTGTATTAGCCACACATGAGGCTGCTACTTTTTGCATACCGTCTGTACCCAGAAAAGAAAGATACATGGTCACGGCGGTTGCCATCAGCCCTTGATTAGTACAAATATTTGAGGTGGCCTTGGAACGACGGATATGCTGTTCTCTGGCCTGTAGTGTCAATGAAAACCCCGGCTTACCATCCAGATCAACAGTCCGCCCCACAATACGGCCTGGTAATTGTCTCACCAGTTTTTGTTTACAGGCTATAAAACCAATATAGGGTCCGCCCGATGACAGTGGAATACCCAGAGGCTGAGCTTCACCAACAGCGATATCAGCACCGTTCTTACCCCAGTTTCCAGGCGCTTCTAATAAAGACATGGCAATAGGATTGACCTGTGTAATGACCAAACCACCCTGTTCATGTGCCCAATCGGTCAGCTGATGTACTTCTTCAAGAGAGCCAAAATAATTAGGCTGTGGTATGACCAGAGCCGCAAATGCTTCATCATTATTAAACTGATTTTTTACAGAAAGGGGATCCATGCTGCCGGTTGTTAGTTCAAAATCAATCAAATCCAGTGTGATCCCCTGATTTTTTACGATTGTTTCAACCACCTGACGGTACACGGGTGACACAGACTTAGGCATCAAAATTCGTTTTGATTTTGCCTTACGATTGGCTCGCACCGCCATTAAAACCGCTTCGGCTAAACCGGAAGCCCCATCATATAAAGAGGCATTCGAGACATCCATTGCCATCAGGCTGGCAATCATGCTTTGAAATTCATAGATAACCTGTAATGTCCCCTGACTCGCTTCTGCCTGATACGGTGTATACGCAGAATAAAATTCCCCACGAGTGGCAACCTGCCATAAGGCTGCGGGAATATGATGCTCATATGCACCGCCACCGGCAAAACACAAAGGCGTGCCATCAATGTTAGACTTTTCAGATAGCTGACGCTGTACAGCCATTTCAGACTTTCCTAAGGGTATTGCACTGATGTCTGTACGCAATTCCTGAGGGATTTCATCAAATAAGTCATTAATGGAGTCAGCACCAATGACACGAAGCATTTCTTTCACTTCATTCGGTGTATGGGGTATATAAGGCATTCTTTTATCTCAAACAGAAAAACAGGTCACTATAAATAACCCCCCCTTTCTTTAGAAGGGGGGAGTTAAATGCAGAATAAATGGATGGATACTAATTAGTGTGATTCAGATTCAACCAACTCAGCATATTCATCAGCTCCCATTAAATTATCAATATGACTGGCATTAACGGGTTGTATACGGAAAATCCAGCCTTCATGATAGGCATTCACATTAATCTGCTCTGGAGAGTCTTCCAATTCCTCATTAACTGCAACGACCTGCCCTTCAATCGGGCAGTAAATATCGGATGCAGCCTTCACTGATTCAACCACAGCACAATCCTGTTCTGCTTCAAAGTCATCACCCACTTCAGGTAATTCAACAAAAACCATATCACCTAACAGACCTTGAGCATGCTCAGTGATACCGACGGTTAGTGAGCCGTCATCTTCCGTACGAACCCATTCATGGGAGGTTGTATATTTTAATTCTTTTGGGATATCACTCATTTTTTTTACCTTGTATTTTGAATGTGTGTTATTAACTATTGTTAGTTTACCAAATTATAAAAGGTCTATGATTTAATTAACCAAAATCTTACCCTGACGTACAAATGGTAATTTAACCACTTGCGCTGCTAATTGTTTTTTTCGTATTTCAACCAGACAGCTATCACCTGTCTCAACCGGTACTCTGGCAAAACCAATGGCTTGCTGCATTGTGGGCGAGAAACTACCACTGGTCAGCTCGCCTTCATTAGTGTCGTCTCCAGCACCTTCCAGCATTACTTTTTGATGCGCTCGTAAAATACCTTTACCCTTGAGGATCAGGCCGACAAATTTATATTTTAAACCCTGTTTCTTTTGCTTTTCTAATGCCTCACGACCAATAAACTGACGTTGTTCATTATTAAAATCAACGGTCCAGCTTAAACCACTTTCCAGTGGCGACTGGTTTTCATCCATATCATTACCGTAAAGATTCATACCTGCTTCAAGCCTCAGAGTATCACGGGCACCTAACCCACAGGGCTTGACACCGGCATCAGCTAACTGGTTCCACATGGCTTCAGCCTGATCATTGGCACATACTATTTCATAACCATCTTCACCCGTATAACCCGTACGAGCCACAAAACGTTCATTTTCAGCACCGGCATTAATTAATAGGGCATTAAAGGGTTTCAACTCCTGTGCACCGGCAATTTCATCACCCAGCGCCTGAGCGGCCAGTTTTCTGGCATCAGGGCCTTGCACCGCAATCATGGCTAAATCATCACGCTCATTCAAATCCACAGCCATCGAACCTATTTGCGTACGCATCCAGGCAATATCTTTTTCTCTGGTAGCGGAGTTTACAACCACCCAAACCCAGGTGGATTCCATGGAATAAATGATCAAATCATCGATCACACCACCGCTATTATTGAGCATACAGCTATAAAGTGCCTTACCTGGTTTATCGGCAATTTTTGCCACATCGTTCGCCAGCAGTTTTGCCAGATAAGCCACCACTTCGCTGCCGCGTAAGTCGACAATCGTCATATGGCATACGTCAAACATGCCCGCTTGTTTTCTGACATAATGGTGCTCATCGATTTGAGAACCGTAATGGATAGGCATATTCCAGCCGCCAAAATCAACCAGCTTCGCTCCCATATTCTGATGGGCTTTAATAAGAGGTGTCTTTTTAAGAGAGGCTTGTTTTAGAGTGTCATTAGTCATAATAAATTGTTCACTTTGTTGTAAGTCTATAAACATGTAAATAATACCGGACAAGGCAGCGCACAAAGATGCTGCAGCACTATCTGATTATTCTTCCGCATGATACGATGAACGTACCATTGGGCCGGATTTCACCCAGCTGAAACCAAGTGCCTGAGCCATTTTTTCATACTCTGAAAATTGTTCCAGTGCCAGATATTCTTTGACCGGAAGGTGGTATCGTGTCGGTCTGAGATATTGTCCCAGAGCAATTCGACTGACTTGATTGGCACGTAAGTCCTGCATCACCTGATACACTTCTTCTTCTGTCTCACCCAGTCCTAAAATAATTGATGACTTGGTTTCTACATCGTTCACTTCTGCAGCAAGGCGCAGCATTTCTAATGAACGCTCATATTTACTGCCTTTGCGAACTTCTTTATATAACGAAGGTACGGTTTCAATATTATGCCCCCAGATGAGACGTATCGCTTCTTCACCGCTATAAGGAGCAACAGCCAGAGTCTCAGCCACAATCGCAATGGCTTTTTCCTGACAACTTCTAAAATCCGGGGTTAAAAATTCCACTCCGATGGCTGAGTTCATTTTTCGTAATTCAAGCAAAGTATTGGCAAAAATAGTGGCTCCACCATCCGGCAGCTCATCACGATTAACCGAGGTGAGAACCACAAAATCTAATACCATTTCTGATACGGCTTGAGTAATTCGGGCTGGCTCTGACTGGTCAACACTATCTGGTGAGCCTGTTTTTACCGCACAAAAGCCACAGGCACGGGTACAGGTATCCCCCAGCAGCATAAAGGTAGCAGTACCGCGATTCCAGCACTCATTACGATTAGGACAATGAGCTTCTTCACATACAGTGACCAGCTTATTGTCATGTACACTGGATGCTGTTTCAGAAAAGTGAGTTTTATCGGTCAATGCCTGGCGAATATAAGTCGGCATGCGAGATGAATTGGGTTTGTCTGAATGATCAAAAACGGGAATAATTCGTTTTGCCGGGGTGATTTTTAACCCCTGATTATTCAGCGTCTTATCGGTCTGCTGATGTGATACGTCTGACTCTGTGTTCATTTTACGCTGTCTCGGATTATAACCCCTGGATTATAATCATGTAGTTTAACAATTCAGGGTGGCAAGAAAAAACTTTTATCCTGCGCTTGAAGATAGCCACTTTACCACGCTGATAAATGAGCGCTGATTAAGTGATTATTTTCACCCCTCTGTCCAACTACCTGAGAGCTTAAGCCCCTTCGGTGGATTGATACCTTACAATCTCTCTCCAGAGTCAACGAGGAATTATCAATAAATTCCTGGGTCTGTACAGTTCTGAAACCTGAGCGTTTCCGGGTGAGTTGCGCCTTCGGTGATGATTGCTGACAATCATTCTCTCCCATACAGATATGCATCGAGCGGGTAATGATACCGTTTATTTAATTAGCAGGCAAATACTCTTTGTCGATCGCATTACCTTCAAACTGATAAAACAGTTAATAATCCACTTTTCGTCTCAGGGCTTTTTGCTTACCCTGCTTTGATTTTTTCTCCATACGACGTCGTTGCGAACCTCGTGTCGGCTTAGTCGGCTTTCTTTTTTTTCTGGTCACCATCGCTTTTTGTATAATTTCCAGTAACCTCTGCCGGGCATCTTCACGATTCTTTTCCTGCGTACGAAAACGCTGTGCCTTAATAATAATGATACCTTCAGCGCTGATATGATGATCTTTGTGTTGCACAAGCCGCTCTTTATAAATGGCCGGCAATGACGATCCTCTGATATCAAACCTTAAATGCACGGCGGTTGACACTTTATTGACATTTTGCCCGCCAGAACCCTGAGCACGAATAAAATTCAGCTCAATTTCATGATCAGGTATGACGACCTGATTAGAAATTCTTAATATTGAAGTACTTGTTTCAAAATCTTTCATTTTTTATTCAATTTTAGTTGTTAAAAATGATTGTAACTGAGATAGGCACACTCTTCCTCTTATAAATGTTGCTATATATGTATGATTTATCCATTAACTTAACAGAGGGTTTTGCAAATATGTTTTTTAAAAAAAATTTATACACTAAAATACCGTTTTTATTCTGTTCATTTAAAGGGTTGCTGGGAGTTTTATTGATCAGCCTTATTGCGCTGCCACTTTATGCCGCTCAGAATTTACAGGAAGTCAATCTTTATTCTGCCCGAAAAGAGGCATTAATTAAACCAATCATTGATGACTTCAGTGAGCAGACAGGTATTAAAGTTAACCTCATTACCGGTAAGGCTGATGCGTTGCTGCAGCGTATTAAGTCAGAAGGTAAAAATACCCATGCTGATGTATTTATTACCACTGATGCCGTCCGGTTATATCGTGCTAAATCAGCAGGTGTATTACAGACCATTAACTCTGATGCTCTCAACAATGCCATTCCTGATAATTTACGTGATCCTGAAGGCTACTGGTATGGGCTCTCTATGCGTGCCAGACCCATTTTTTATGTCAAAGACAGCGTTGATCCTAACGATCTTTCAACTTATGAGGCATTAGCAGATAGTCAGTTTAAAGGCCGTATCTGTATCCGTTCTTCTAATAACATCTATAATCAATCATTACTGGCTTCCATGCTGGCTGCAGATGGCAACGACAAAGCACAACAATGGACCAATGACTTTGTTAAAAATTTTGCACGTAAACCTAAGGTAGGGGATCGTGATCAGATAAAAGGAGCCGCTTCAGGTCAATGTGATATTGCTATTGCTAATACTTATTATTATGGCAAAATGCTGACAGGTAAAAAGGCTGATCAAAAAAAGGCAGCAGAAGCGGTCGCTATTTTCTGGCCCAATCAAGGTGACCGTGGCACTCATGTTAATGTCAGCGGCGCCGGTGTAACCAAATATGCAAAAAATACCGCTAACGCCCAAAAGCTGATTGAGTTTCTAGCGACCAAAAAAGCACAACGCTGGTATGCTGATGTCAACTTTGAATACCCTGTACGCAAAGATGTTGCTGCCAGTGAACTGCTCAAAAACTGGGGCGAGTTTAAAGCTGATACGATTAATCTGAATCAATTAGGCGCTAATAATGCCCAAGCCGTTAAAATAATGGATAGAGCTGGCTGGAAATAACATATTGTATCAATTCTTTAGACAAATGACTGATCGCTGGCAGCTTGGTATCCTTACTATCACCCTGCTCTTTGCTGTGCCGGTGATCACCGTCTTCAGCTTTGTTTTTCAAGGCCCCAGTGATGTCTGGAACCACCTTGTTGATACCGTACTTTCTGATTATATTGTTAATTCTCTGTTATTGATGCTAGGTGTGAGCTTAGGTACATTAAGTATTGGTATCACAACTGCCTGGCTTACCAGTCTTTGTGAATTTCCCGGTCGAAAAATTTTTCAATGGGCATTATTGCTGCCATTAGCAATGCCTGCTTATATCATTGCCTACACTTATACCGGTATGTTAGATTTTTCCGGTCCGGTACAAACGCTTATCAGAGAAACTTTTGGCTGGGGAGCAAGAGACTACTGGTTTCCCGAAGTACGTTCTATTGGCGGTGCCATGATGATGCTGTCACTGGTTCTGTACCCCTATGTTTATTTACTCACACGCGCAGCATTTTTAGAACAATCCAGTGTCACTCTTGAAGCCAGCCGCTCTCTTGGTATGGGTCCCTGGAAAAGTTTCTTTGCCATTGCCCTGCCGATGGCAAGACCGGCCATTGTGACCGGGCTTTCTTTAGCCCTCATGGAAACTCTGGCAGATTTTGGTACCGTAGAATATTTTGGTGTGACCACCTTTACCACCGGAATTTTTCGTACCTGGTTTGGCCTGGGTGATGCCTCTGCGGCATCACAATTAGCGTCCATTTTATTATTATTTGTTTTTGTTTTGATCGTTATTGAACGTTTTTCACGGCGACAGGCACGTTATCATCAGCATATTGGTCATCAGGCGCATGCAAAACGTATTCAATTAACGTTTAAGAAAGGCTGGCTGGCTTTTATTACCTGCCTGATACCTCTGCTGCTTGGCTTCGGTTTACCTTTTGCGCAATTATCTGTCTGGACCATTGAAACCGCTGAGCAAATGATTAATAGTGATTTTTACACTCTGGTATTCCACAGTCTGAGTCTGGCAATAGTAACCGCAATACTGGCATTGATTCTGGCATTGTTTATGAGCTATGGTCAACGCTTAAAAAATTCTCCTGTTATTCATCTCATGGTTCGAATTGCCTCGATGGGCTATGCCATTCCCGGAACGGTGATTGCCATTGGTATTGTTATACCCTTTGCCTGGCTGGATAACACTGTTGATGACTGGACCAGAAGTCAGTTTGATTTTTCCACCGGACTTTTATTATCCGGTACATTGTTTGCGTTAGTTTTTTCATATCTGGTACGCTTTCTGGCTGTATCCACAGGCTCAGTTGAATCCTCTCTGGGGAAAATAAAACCATCAATGGATGATGCTGCACGCTCAATGGGCTATAAACCAATTCAGGTTTTACAGAAAATCCATATTCCGATTATGCGCACGACATTACTAACGGCAGTATTACTGGTTTTTGTTGACATACTTAAAGAACTGCCTGCCACCTTATTATTACGCCCATTTAATTTTAATACACTGGCTGTCAGAGCTTATGAACTGGCAGCCGATGAACGACTAGCTGATGCCTCAAGTGCAGCGATTATGATTGTATTGACAGGCATTATTCCTGTTATTTTACTCAGCCTGTCCATCACCAGGAATTTTTATGAGCCATCAGCCAATCAAGAGCCTTCATCTAATGACTAAAGCACTATTACAATTAAATAATATTTCTCTCAGTTACGGTGCCCATAAAGTGATTAAAGATGTTGAGCTGGAATTGAATGAGGGCGAAATAGGCTGTTTATTAGGTTCAAGCGGCTGTGGCAAAACCACCTTATTACGCAGTATTGCCGGCTTTGAAAAGCCGGATAAAGGTGAAATCAGTCTGCGCAATCAAATGATTAATGACAGACAGATCAATACTCCACCCGAACAAAGAAACATTGGCATGGTGTTTCAGGACTTTGCGCTATTCCCTCACATGTCTATTAAAAAGAATATTGCCTTTGGTCTGCTCAAACAATCAAAAGAGCGTGTTAATCAACGTGTCAGTGAGTTGCTTGAATTAATAGGCCTGGCAGACATTGCTGATAAATTTCCCCACCAGTTATCAGGTGGTCAGCAACAAAGAGTTGCACTGGCAAGAGCATTAGCACCAAAGCCTGATCTGTTATTACTGGACGAGCCATTTTCCAGCCTTGATGTCACACTGAGAGAACAACTTGCAACCGAAGTAAGAAAAATTATTAAACATGAAGGAATTTCTGCCATTCTGGTCACACATGATCAGCAGGAAGCCTTTGACATGGCTGATAAGGTCGGTTTATTACATCAGGGTAAAATGATTCAATGGGATACCCCTTATAACCTTTACCACAGACCAGCCAGCAGATACGCTGCAAATTTTATTGGTCAGGGAGTCATGCTGCCAGGTAAGGTTTTAACCATCAATTCAATTAAAACAGAACTTGGAATTATTTACGGCACACTGCCTGAAGGCTGCAGAGAAAATACCCCGGTAGAAATTCTTATCCGACCGGATGATATTGTTCACGATGATGATAGCAGCTATCAATTAGAGATTACTGACAAGATATTTCGCGGTGCTGAATTTTTATTTACCTTGAAAATTAATGATAACAGTCATGTATTATGCATCACTCCCAGCCACCATAATCATGCGATTAATAGTCTGTTAGGGATTAAGTTAGATATTACCCATAGTGTTATTTTTAAAAAATAAAATAACAGATAAATTTATATCACTTTATGTTGAGCGGTTGTGTCAATTACAGCCTGCATTGCTGAGTTTTCTGCAAAAAAAATTCACCCATGCAGTTAAAAACCATGAATACATTACGCAGCATGAATAGTGTATTTAAGATGTCGATTAATATTATAAATCAAGGTTCATTCTGGCTAAATGAGGCAAGGGTTCATTTAAGCCCGTACCTGAATACCCCATGGCACGTTTGATCATCAGATTCTTAAACGGAGTAAACTTATCAGCAAGGTTTAAGCCTGCATTACGTAGTAGTTTAAGTGGCGTGATATCATTACTGAACAAACGTTTAAAAGCATCCATAGCGGCCAGCATCGCAATATTATCCACTTTTCTGCGGCGCTCGTAACGTCTTAAGGTAGACAAAGCTCCCAGGGCACGCTTTTTTTCATGAGCTCGAATTACTTCTTCGGCCAGCACCACCGCATCCAGTAACCCCAGGTTTACACCCTGTCCTGCCAACGGGTGTACCGTATGTGCTGCATCACCAACAAGTGCCAGATGTTCCTGAACATAGTGTTTAGCATGTCTCAAGCGTAACGGAAAAGCACCCCGCTCTGAAGTCAGTTGAATTCGCCCTAAAGAGCTGCCAAAAGTCATTTGCAGTTCCTGATTAAAGGACTTTTCATCCATATTAACCAGAGCTTGTGATTTTTCTTCCGTAGTTGACCAGACAATAGAACTTTGTCCATCAGCTAATGGTAAAAAGGCCAGTGGACCTTCGGGCATAAATTGCTGCCAGCAGGCATCCTGATGAGACTCAGATGTTTTAACATTACACACCACGGCTGTTTGATGATAGGCCCAGCTATTCAGAGCAATATCGGCTTGTTTTCTTACCCAGGAATTAGCACCATCAGCACCCACCACCAACTCGGCACTCAAGTGCTGGCCATCGCTGGTAATAAGTTCAGCTCCGCTTTCACTCAGAGTCATTGACTGCAGCTGTAGCGGCATTAATAAATCAATATTTTCAAAATCTGCTAATTTCTTTTGTACCGCTTTTTGAATTACCCGGTTTTCAACAATATGACCCAGGTCCACCTGACCCACTTCAACACTATTAAAGTGAATTTGTCCCTGCCCACTGGCATCCCAGACATTCATTTTATTATAGGCAGCGACACCATCATGCTGCATTGACGGCCAGACACCCAGGTTTTCAAATATATGCTGACTGGCATGGGTGAGTGCACTGACACGAATATCATGAGAATTTTCCGACCAGTTAAAATCACTTTGATGTGCTTCAATAACAGCGACTTTCATTGCACTATTACCCAGTGCACAAGCCAGAGTTGCGCCAACCATGCCACCGCCGACAATAATAATATCGTAAGCTTTTTTATCATTTATTGTATTTGTATTTGCCATATATTATCCAACCTGACATCAATCTATAACGACTGAACATCGCTTTCTTGATATCGATAATTTAACCTGTAATCCTGAATTTATCGTTTTTTAAAAGCGTATTTAATAAAGTGACCGGCCCACAGCCATTTTACTTAATTTGCCCTGCAGTTTACCGCTGCCCATTGCTTCATGAGCAATAGCATGCTTAAGGGGTGACATGATATCAGCCATCAATAGTCCCGAGTTTCTCAATACAGCAAGGGGGGTTGACTGATTTGAAAAAAGTTTAATCAGACTATTGGTAATATTAGTCACTTGTCGAATATCTGCCTGACGCCATTGCCAATAGGCTGTTAATAAATCTTTATTACCTGGATCACCCTGTTTAGTGTGCTGCATTTCTGCAGCAATTAATTCCGCTAATGCAGAAATATCACGCAGTCCAAGATTAAAGCCCTGTCCTGCTACCGGATGTACACCATGAGCGGCATTGCCAATCAGTGCAATCCGGTTTTGATGAGCTAAAGTATCATTATTGATAGTCATCAGTACTAATGGATAGGCTGCTCTGCGTCCGGTCCTGATAATTTGTCCCAGACGATAGCCAAAGCGCTGCTGCAATGCGCTGAGAAATTCAGCATCATTCATTGCCATAATATCAGCAACCTGATCATCACGGGCAGTCCACACCAGAGAACAGCGATTACGGGTTAGCGGAAGAACAGCAAGCGGTCCGGAGTCAGTAAAGCGCTCATAGGCCACATTCTGGTGGGGCATTTCTGTTTCTATATTCGCAATGATAGCTGTTTGTGCATAAGACTGCTGATTAATCTGAATCCCGAGAGAGGCTCTGGTTCGAGAATTAACACCGTCAGCTACAATCATTAATCCAGCGGTCATACTCTGTGTCTTTTGCTCAAACTGAATACTGACTTTGACTTGTTCAGTGCTTGTTTCTACTTGCTGAACAGTTGCCGGGGAAAAAATGCTTATATTGTCAGTGTTCTGCATTTCATGCAGCAGAACTTCACCCACAACACGACTTTCTACCACATAGCCAAGAGCCGGCACACCTTCTTTTTGATGATCAAGCCGGGTAATTCCCAGATGTCCCCGGTCAGAGATATGAATATGTTTTATGGCGGCAAAACCATCACCATCACATTGTGCCAGCTTATCCCATATTCCCATGGCATGATAAATCTGTCTTGAGCTCCATGCCAGAGCCAGGCATCGGTCATCAAAGCTGGGCTGAGTTTTCTCATCCTGATAAGGATGTGCTTCAATGACAGCAAGGCTCAATTTTAATGGTGCCAGAGCAAGCGCCATAGTGGCTCCAGCCATACCGCCGCCAACAATAATAATATCAAAATGTGGATTTGATTGTTGTGTCATTCAGCTTGCTTTCCTGCTAATTATTATTTCTGCTTATCGCTTTTTTACGCACCGCTTTTTTTCTGGTGGCTTTTTTTAAGCGGCTACTTTTCCTGACCACTTTTTTCTTTGTCACGCTTTTTTTCTTAATCATCACTTCATTATCAACAGGATTAGATAAGCGCCTGTTTACTGAGGCCATTAGCGCTTCTATCGCTGCAACGGATTTTGGGGCTTTAAGTGTCAGAACGTCATGACCTGTCCGTGTAACACGCACATCGTCTTCAATACGAATACCGATATTGCGCCATTTTTTCGCAATTTTTCGATTCTCACCGGTATAAATACCCGGTTCAATAGTCAGTACCATACCCGGCTCTAACATACGCCATTCGTTATCAACTTTATAATCACCGACATCATGAACATCAAGGCCTAGCCAATGTCCCGTACGGTGCATATAAAAAGGTTTATAGGCTTCATCTTTAATCAGCTTATCAATACGTCCTTTTAGTAAACCCAGACGCACTAAACCTTTAGTGATCACCTTAACTGCCGCTTCATGGGGGGCATTCCAGTGGCTTCCAGGGTATACCATGTTAATTGCCGCTGCCTGTGCCTCCAGCACCAGCTCATAAAGGGCTTTCTGCTCTGCTGAAAAGCGTCCGTTAACCGGGTAAGTACGGGTGATATCTGAGGCATAGCCCTGATATTCACCCCCGGCATCAACCAGTACCAGTTCACCATCTTTGAGAGTGGCATTATTTTCTGTGTAATGCAGAATACAACCATTTTCACCACCACCAACAATGGAGGGATAGGCCAGATCCCGACAACCGTTGAACATACATTCATGCACAAATTCTGCTTCAAGCTGGTATTCCTGCATTTCCGGCTGACAGATTTTAATTAATCTCTCATGTGCCTTGCATGATACTGAGGCAGCCTTTTTCATCATTTTTATTTCAGTAGCCGATTTAAACAGACGCATCTCATGCAATAGATGGTCTAAAGCCACAAATTCACCGGGGGCAGTGATTCCCATTCGCACTTTTTGCTTTAATTGATTAACCCAGCCAGTTAAGCGCTGATCAAAATCAGCATGTATACCCATGGTATAAAATACCCGTGTTTTATTTTCCATAAGACCGGGTAAAATTTCATCAATATCCGTAATAGGAAAAGAGTCATCAGCACCATAAGAGTCCAGTACTCCTTCCTGACCAGCACGACGGCCATGCCATATTTCCTGTGTTTCATCTTTTTCCCGACAAAACAGTACATATTCACCATGTTTACGACCTGGGATAAGCACCAAAACCGCTTCAGGCTCCCAAAATCCGGCCAGATAAAGAAAGTCACTGTCGGGTCTGAAAGCATAATTCACATCACGATTTCTAACCTGCTCACCTGCTGTGGCAAGAATGGCAATACTATCTTTGCCCATATCCTGCATTAAATGTTTTCTGCGTTTGGTAAATTCTTTTATATCAATCATATTTTTTTAGTTTAAATAATTACTGGTCAAACTCTAATGCACATTTTTATTAGACGAAAGTGAATCCGAAATTGAATCCGGAATATCAACTGGCACTCGCATTGGGTTCATTTCTTCATTTAAGAACAAAACCCCCATGCGTATAAATTCAATAAATTCAATAATGGCTTCCTCATCTGATTCGTCACCCGCCAAATCATAGTCACCCGCTGTTGAAATTGATGCCATTGCCTCAACAAATTCAGTCACTTCTTCCGGGTACTCAGAAAAACTTTTAATCCCGGCAAGACTGAGCCCCATTAAAAAGCCCTGTGCCCATTCCGCAATGGCTTCAAGTCGCACAGATTCACTTTCATCTTCCGGTAAAAGTGGATAAAAATTAAGATTATTATCAGAAAGTGCGGTGACTGTTGCTAAAAAGAAACTTTTGAATGATTCTGTTATGGCCTCAAGTAATAGATCACGAGCCATCACAGCCTGTGAAGCATTTTCAGTCTCTCTTAATAATGTAAGGGATAACCACTCATGAACATTGATGTCACTTTTGCCGCATAATACACCACATAACGTCCCATGGACTTCAGAGGGTGATAATTCACTATCCAGCTTGATAAGATCAGCCTTTATTTGCTCAATATTTATCTCTATCGTCATACCATTACTCAACTTACTTTTAGAAACACTGTTTCACATACACACGAGTTAATTTAAAAGGCCATGTATCTGTAAAAATTTGTGATTTATTGCATTTATACGGGAATTATACCCCAGTAAACCCTAATTCCGTTATAGATTGTTGTTTTAACCATTGACCATTGCCACAATGAATTTTAATATAGAGGCTTAACTCTCATCTAATATAAAATTTTTCAACGTCTATTTGCTATTTTATGTTAGCAAAACGATAGCCGACAAATTTAAAATTTAGCTGAGGGCTCTTATAAAAATCAATGTAACAGGTTCTTCTACATTATGGTAGACAATGCAATAGTCGCTGATACTGATATCGAACTCAAGCGTCTGGATGAAAGTGTTAATATATTACTTGACACCATCAGCCAGCTCAAAGAAGAAAACGTTCAGTTACGCTCACAACAAGAATTTCTACAAGTTGAACGGTCCAGACTTATGGAAAAAACAGAAACCGCACGAACCCGTGTTGAAGCTATTATCAATCGTCTAAAAGCCATGGAGAGTAACGGATGAAAGAAGAAGTCGTTCCCGTTACAGTCAAAATCCTGGAAAAAGACTACCGTATTGCCTGTGCACCCAATCACAAGGAAAGTCTTGAAGATTCTGCTAAGTTATTAAACAACAAAATGCTTGAAATTAAAGCCAGTGGCAAGGTTATCGGCAGTGATCGTATCGCAGTCATGGCCGCGCTTAATCTGGCACACGAGCTATTGCAACAGCAACAGCAGACTGTTAGTGACAACCAGCTTACACAACACCTTCGCCAGTTAAGAGAAAAAATTGATGGTGTTGTCAATGAAAGCAAGCAAATGGAACTCTCTTAAATTTTTACTTTTTTTACCCTTGCAGTCAAAAATGCTATACTTAACGTGTGTGGAAGTTCTACCTGAACAAGTTAGCTACTGGGTACTTCTTGAGCCGTAATCTTTTACCCCGGAGATGCGCGCCTGATCATGTGTGCATGCCTGCCCTTTCATAGAAAGAGAGCAGAAAGCCTAATTGATCAGTCATATCTCCACTTGAACCGATAGGTTCAAGAGCGAAAGTGAGCGACGGTTTAGATTGTTCTTCCACCTTTATTTCTCTTATTTTATATGTCAATAAGCCGTCTTCTTTAAATTATGACATCTTCTAAGTCAGTTATTTATAATCAACAGTCCTATGCATTGCGCCAAAGTTTACGTATTAAACGGCGACACCTGCCTAAAATGAAGCAGCACCAACATGCAAAAAGGATCTCACAAAGAATAATCCATTCAAAGTTTTATAAACACTCTAGACATATTGCCCTATATTTATCCGCCGATGGCGAGGTTGATCTCTCTTTTTTGATCAATAAATTGCATGGCCACTCTAAAAAATGTTATCTGCCTGTTATTTTATCCAGGAGACATGCCATTATGTATTTCGCACCCTATGACGCACAAACTCAGCTGAAAAAAAATTGCTTTGGTATTCTTGAACCGATATATCAGAAAAAACAATTAAAAACAGCACAGCAAATGGACCTGGTTCTGGCACCACTGGTTGGCTTTGATGAACAAGGAAATCGGATGGGTATGGGAGGAGGCTATTACGATCGCGCACTACAACATTTAAAGTCAGGCGATATAAAATCCCGGGCTTTAAAACCAAAGTTTGTCGGCATAGCACATGAAATACAACGAGTAAAGAAACTGGAGTCTCACACCTGGGATATTGCTTTAAATGCCATCGTCACTGAAAGACGATTGAACTATTTTAACCGGTAATAGACTTACAAACCAAATGAAGCAAAACCGCTAATCAGCACACCGGCTAAAACAAAATAAGTTAAAACAATCAATGGATCTTGTTTAAAACCGCTTTTTTTATTCATTAATGTTTTACGAACCAAACGCTTATCAGGCCCAAAACAGTTCTTTAAGCCACTATTTTTTTACACTATATGAGCTATAATAATTCACTCAAACCCCTTCAAAGAAATTACTTTATTTTATTAGTTTTTATTATTAGGTAGAGTTGAAATTTATTTCTTACTCTACTTTATCCTGTGTTAGGTAGAGTTGAAATTTATTTCTTACTCTAGTTTATCCTGTATTATGGGTATAAAAAATACACTACCCCTATTACTTGTAGGTATATTGCCAATATTTATATTTTAATGCAAGGGTTTTCCTACATTTTCAAGGATTAACCCAGAAATTCTTTGTAGGCTGGGTTCTGGGTTTCATCCCAATAGTTATATCCCAGGTCATCCAGATATTGATGAAAGGCTATCAAATCCTCATCAGGAACCTGTATACCTGCAAGTACACGGCCAAATGCAGCACCATGATTACGGTAATGAAACAAGCTAATGTTCCAGTTTTGTCCCATGCCACTTAAAAAACGCAATAATGCGCCGGGACGTTCAGGAAATTCAAAGCGATAGAGATGTTCATTATGGGCTTCAGGTGCATGTCCACCGACCATATGGCGCAAATGCAGTTTAGCAATTTCATTATCACTGAGATCAATGACAGAATAGCCTTTTTTAGCCAATGCCTCAAAAAGCACTACTTTTTCTTCTTCAGCATGGGAGGCTTTAACACCGACAAACACATGAGCCAGGGAATCATGTGAATAACGATAATTGAATTCTGTGATCCCCCGAGTGCCGACAATTTTGCAGAATTTAAGAAAACTGCCTGGACGTTCATCAATTGTCGCTGAAAAAAGTAATTCTCTATGTTCACCTAATTCGGCACGTTCAGCCACATGACGTAAACGATCAAAATTGATGTTGGCACCACTATTAATCGCCACAAACGTTTGGTTATTGAT
Source organism: gamma proteobacterium symbiont of Bathyaustriella thionipta (assembly GCA_025656775.1). Classification (GTDB taxonomy): domain Bacteria; phylum Pseudomonadota; class Gammaproteobacteria; order GRL18; family GRL18; genus GRL18. The sequence continues at coordinate 13,156 of JAHXHI010000104.1, read as the reverse complement.
ATCATGCTTTTTAATATATTTTTTCAGACCCGCCACAGCAAGTGCTCCTGCGGGTTCAGTCACTGTACGGGTATCATCAAAAATGTCTTTGATAGCAGCACAGATTTCATCAGCATTTACCAGAATCACATCATCAACACACTGTTCGGCCACCCTGAAAGTTTCTTCACCCACCTGTTTAACTGCAACACCATCAGCAAAAATACCCACCTGATCTAATGTGATGCGTTTTTTGGCGATTAAGGCATCATGCATCGAACTTGCATCATCGGGTTCGACCCCAATAATTTTAATCTGTGGATAAAGATATTTCACATAAGCCGCAACACCGGCAATCAAACCACCACCACCAACTGGAACAAAGATAGCTTCAGGCTCAACGTCACATTGCTGCATAATTTCCATCGCAATAGTGCCTTGTCCGGCTATGACATCGGGATCATCATAGGGATGAATAAAAGTCCAGCCCTCCACTTTTTCAAGCTGCCGGGCATGTTGATAGGCCTCATCATAACTATTACCAAATAATACGACTTTACCGCCTAAGCGCTTAACAGCTGTCACTTTAATGTCAGGCGTTGTTTTAGGCATCACAATGACTGCCTCAACACCAATTTTATTAGCAGACAGAGCAACCCCCTGAGCATGATTGCCTGCTGATGCGGCAATAACCCCATGGTCTTTTTCTTCCTGACTCAGCTGTACCATTTTGTTATAGGCACCACGCAGTTTAAAGGAAAAAACCGGCTGCAGATCTTCTCTTTTTAACAGGATTTTATTGTTTGTACGCAGTGATAAATTAACGGCTGAATCCAACGGTACCTTATCGACAATTTCGTAAACACGCGCTTTAAGTATCTTTTTTACATAACTTTCTAACATAGCCGCTAAATTACCAATATTTTCAGAATATGTCTATTGCATATCAATTCACTCTGACCCCATTGATATATTCTGGTGATTTATTTGTAAATCAAGGATAATACTCCACAAAATACAGATTATAACAATAAGTCACTACTCTATTGGCTGGTGATATTTGGAGAAATAAATGAATCAAGATGAAATGAAACAAGCCGTTGCACAAGCAGCAATTGAACATGTTGTACCTGATACGATTATTGGTGTTGGCACAGGTTCTACTGCTAATTTCTTTATCGATGAACTGGCCAAAATTAAACATAAAATTGAAGGTGCTGTCGCAAGTTCAGAAGCAACGGCAGAACGTTTACGTGGACATGGGATCGAAGTCTTTGATTTGAACTCAGTCAGTGAAATGTCTGTTTATATTGATGGTGCTGATGAAACCAATAAGGCTTTGCACCTAATAAAAGGCGGCGGCGGTGCATTAACTCGTGAAAAAATCGTTGCAGCAGTAGCTGATAAGTTTGTCTGCATCGTCGATGAAAGCAAACTCGTCAGCTATATGGGTAAATTCCCTTTACCGGTTGAAGTGATTCCAATGGCTCGCAGCTATGTTGCCAGAGAAATTGTGAAACTGGGTGGCGAACCCGTGCTGCGAGAAGGTTTCACCACTGACAATGGTAATGTCATTCTTGATGTGCATGGTATGGAGATCATGGAACCTGTGAAGCTCGAAGAACAACTCAATGATATTGTGGGTGTGGTCACTAATGGTTTGTTTGCTATGCGCCCTGCTGATGTACTGCTAGTGGGAACACCCAATGGCGTAAAAGAAGGCTTTTAAGCTTCATGCAAAAATTGCCCGGTTGATTAAGTTTTCCAGATTATCAACCAGGCAACGCTATTCTATAATCCCTTCTACAATAAGACTCTTTCTATACCACCATTAGCAACGTCTTCAATAAACTGTTTTTGCCAATTATCACCTAATATTTTCTGACACAATTCCACTACAATATATTCCGCTGTCATGCCGGTTTCTCCACGGTAGCGATTTAAACCTTGTTGACAGGCCGGGCAGGTCGTAACCAGTTTGGGCTGTTCCTTCGGCAAGCCATCATTTATAGCGCGTGTGCTTTCAGTCAGGCTGCTGATATTATTACTTAATTCTTCTTGTTTACGATAGCGCAGCTGGGTCGAAATATCCGGTCTTGAGACCGCTAAAGTACCTGACTCACCACAACACCGATCAGATAATACAACATTGTCTCCTAAAATTGATTTAGCGACATTCAAGGGCTGTTCAGTCTTAATAGGTGTATGGCAGGGATCATGATAGATATAGCCAACGGCCTGATGTTCTGCATCCAGACTATATCCCTTTTCTGCCAGATATTCATGAATATCCAATAACCGGCAATCAGGAAATATTTTCTGGAATTGATAATGCAGTAATTGATCCATGCAGGTACCACATGACACTAAAACGGTTTTTATATCCATATAGTTTAATGTATTGGCTATACGATGAAATAATACCTGGTTTTCTGTAGATATTGCCTGCCCTTTTACCTCTTCACCACCCGCAGTTTGCGGATAACCACAGCAGAGATAACTGGGAGGTAATACTGTCTGTGCACCGGCATGGTATAACATCGCTAAAGTCGCCATACCAATCTGACTAAATAATCGTTCTGAACCACAACCGGGAAAATAAAAAACTGCATCAGTCTCTTCAGCACCATTGAGTTTGCCTGCATTCCTTAATATTGGAATCGTAGTACTGTCTTCAATTCCTAGCAATTGCCTTGTTGTCTGGCTTGGAATATCTGAAGGCATGGGTTTTTTAACAAAATTAACCACTTGTGCTTTGATAGGCATTTTTCCATGTGTCACATGAGGCTGTTTTCCCTTGGGAATCAAGCCAAAATGTTTAGCCAGTTTATGTCCCAGACGCTGACCTTTATATGACCATTCAATCATGACCTTACGCATCATTTTGATGGTAGAAGGGTCGGTTACATTCAGAAATGCCATCGCGGCTTTACTGGTGAGAGAAAAACGCCTTTGCTTGTGATTACGCAAAATGGTACGCATACGAATCGACACATCACCAAAGTCAATATTCACAGGACAAGGATTCAAGCATTTATGACAGACCGTACAGTGATCAGCCACATCATTCATTTCATCAAAATGTCGCAGTGAAATACCCCGTCGCGTTTGTTCTTCATAGAGGAAGGCCTCCATGATCAATCCTGTACCCAGGATTTTATTACGAGGAGAATAAAGCAGGTTAGCTCTGGGAATATGTGTATTACACACAGGCTTACATTTACCACAGCGTAGACAGTCTTTAATCTCGTTATTCAAAGAACCCAGTTCACTGGCTTCAAGAATCAACGCTTCTTGCTGCAATAACTGTAATGACGGAGTATAGGCTTTTTCCAGGCCGGAACCGACCATCAGTTTACCTGGATTAAAATGATTATCAGGATCAACCTGATCTTTGTAGCCTTTAAAAGCCGATAATATATCATCACCTAAAAACTGCAGTTTGGTAATACCAATACCATGTTCGCCAGAGATAACCCCACCCAGCGACTCTGCTAAAGCCATAATTTCTGCCACGACTTTTTCTGCAGTGTGCAGCATTTCATAGTCATTAGAATGCACTGGAATATTGGTATGTACATTGCCATCACCAGCATGCATATGGGTCGCTACAAATAAACGTCCTGGGCGTATCTCGGCATGAATTTGATCCAGATGCTCATTCACATCTGACAGGTTAAGACCACTAAACAGTTCCTTCAGTGGTTTTTCAACTTCATCACGATAAGATATCCTGAGAATTCTTTTTTGTAACAACTCAAAAAAAGTCATGTTTTTATTGTCATCACATTGGAATAACAGGTGTTCGGTGCTAATTTTATGACTAAATTGCTGTGCTGGTGTATCCAGATTTTTAAGCAGCGTATTCCAACGCAGTTGAATTTCAGAAGTTAATTTTAAGGCGGCTTCTTTTTTGTCCTGAATAATATGCTCAGCTTCTGAAGAACCTTCGAAATCAGGATTATCTGAAGTCATTTTCAGATCGGTGTGCAGATAATTATCTACTGCATGAATAATTTTTAATTTATTTTTTATCGAATGAATAATGTTAATACGCTCAATACCCAAGGTATATTCTGCCAATTTATCCAGTGGAATCACCACATCTTCATTCACTTTAAAGGCATTGGTATGTGAGGCAATTGCTGCAGTTCGTGCTCTATCTAACCAAAAATATTTTCTTGCTTCAGGACTGACAGCAATAAAACCTTCGGCGTCCCGAGCATTCGCCAACTGCACCACTTTAGAAGCAGCCTGAGCAACAGCATTTTCATCATCAGAAGCAATATCGGCTAATAACACCATTTTGGGTAATTCAGATTTAGGTGATTTGGTGGAATAACCGACGGCTTTAATATAACGTTCATCAAGATGTTCTAATCCAGCCAGAACAATATTCTTTTGGGTTTTAAGGTAGTCAATAGTTTCTACAATAGCAGGGACTGAATTACCCATATCAGAACCAAAGAATTCCATACAAATAGTTCGAACATGTGCTGGCATTTTATGTAAAATAAACACCGCAGAAGTCACAATACCATCACAACCTTCTTTTTGAACAGCTGGTAAGCCACCCAAAAATTTATTGGTCACATCTTTACCTAAGCCCTGTTTACGCAGCTCTTTACCCGGAATTTCAAGGATCTTTTCGCTATCAATGTCTTTACCATTAGAGGCAAAACGAGTGACTTTAAAACGTGCTATTTTCAGTTCATGAATCTTGCCCAGATTATGCTCCAGACGCTCAACAGTCATCCAGCGTGCGTCTGGTGTCACCATTTTCCAGGAAAGCAGATTATCCAGTGTCGTGCCCCACATAACTGCTTTTTTACCACCGGCATTCATCGCAATATTACCACCAATACAGGAGGCATCCTGAGAGGTTGGGTCAACAGCGAAAACCAGTCCCTGCTCGTCAGCCAAATCAGAGACTCGTCGTGTGACGACACCCGCTCCCGTTGCAGCAGTTGGTACCATTATTTCACAGGCATCAGCCTGTTCATCTGTTCGACAAGTAATAGACTGTTGAACCACCTTGCCCAAAGAATCTAATTTTTCGGTATTAATAACCACCGAGTTAGCGCTAAGAGGCACCGCTCCACCAGTGTAACCGGTCCCCCCGCCACGGGGAATAATTGCCAAACCCAGGTCAATACAGCCTTGCACGAGTGTCTGTACTTCATCTTCTGTATCAGGTGTCAGCACCACAAAAGGAAATTCAACACGCCAGTCACTGGCATCCGTCACATGGCTCACCCGAGACAAGCCATCAAAGCAAATATTATCTTTGCGTGTTACTTTAATGAGTTTTTTATAAACTTTACGGCGTTTAATCTCACTTTCAATTAACCAGACTTTAAATTCATTAACCGCTTTTTCTGTTCGGGATAAGAGCTCCAGCACAGATTTATTGCCGTCAGCACGTAAACGAATCTGGGTTAAGCGATGATTCAGCGCTTCTAATAAGGCATCACGACGTTTTGGGTTTTCAATTAAGTCATCTTCAATAAACGGATTTCGTGACACCACCCAAATATCACCCAATACCTCAAAGAGCATTCTTGCTGAACGCCCGGTCACTCGTTTAGAACGAAGTGTATTGAGTACATCCCAGGCTTTTTCACCCAGAAATCGGATAATAATTTCACGATCGGAAAAAGAGGTATAGTTATACGGAATTTCACGAATATTGGTTAATATTTTTTTTGATAAGTCAGTCATTAGACACAAATAAGCAAAGGAATTAAGCTGGTTATTATAACAAGGAAAGCAAACAAATAGTTTTTTTATCAATGGGGTCAGAGTCATTGATTTGATTTTATCATTTTTCTCCTTTACTCTTACTATCAATCAATCGAGTTAAAATTAAGCAAATGGTTAAACGATGGCAAGATTACCACGACTCAATTTACCAGGAATCCCTCAACATGTTATTCAGAGGGGTAATAATCATCAGGCCTGCTTTTTTTCTGAGCAAGACTATACTGTTTATTTAGATAAACTCAATGAATACAGTAAAAAATATAAAGTTCAAATTCACAGTTATATATTAATGACCAATCATGTCCATTTACTTTTAACTCCAGAGGATTCAGAAGGCGTAAGTCGGTTACTTCAATCTCTAGGTCGATATTATGTGCGTTATATTAATCAAACATACCAACGAAGTGGTACATTATGGGAAGGCCGATTTAAATCAACACTCGTAGATAGTGAAAACTATTTATTAACGGTTAGTCGTTATATTGAATTGAATCCTGTTCGAGCACAGATGGTATCACACCCTGCAGATTACCCCTGGTCCAGTTTTAAAAAAAATGCCCTGGGGAAAAATGTCAATCTTATTACTCCACATGCTTGCTATCAGTCTCTTGGTAATACCGATAAAGAAAGACAAACAGCCTACCTGACATTATTTGCTCAAGAATTAAACGATAAGACATTAGAGGAAATTCGCACAACAACCAATAAAGCATGGGTATTAGGTGAAAAGAACTTTAAAAAACAAGTTGAGAAGCAAACCGGCAGACGTGCCTCCCCTTCATTACGCGGCGGTGATAGAAAATCAGCTCAATACAAGCTTAGAAAAGAAAATCATTGCTAGCGATGCTTTGAAAATTTTTTGGCATGGTTAACATTGCTCACTTATCTCAGCAAAAACTTGCTAAACGTTTTAAATTGTTTGGAAAACCAATTTTAGAGGAAATTATCAGAAATCAATTTACTCTGACCCCATTGATAAGATAAGAGAAGGGTAGTCATTTCTGACTACCCTTCTCTTAGAACAAAACGCATTCTAATTTCTGTTTAGCTTGCTCTCTACTAAGAGAGCCGCTAAGTCAGAATTCTTATTCTCTTTATAAGAGACAAGACTTAGAACTTGTGGATAATACCAACGCCGAAACCATCAGTATCCCGGTTTTTAGTACCAGCAGCATTAGTACCTACGCCTGCAGTGTTACCACCTGCTGCAGCCCAAGATCTTGAAGTACTATTGTCATCGTTGCTCAGATCTGCATATTCTACGTAAACTGTAGTACGCTTAGACATTGTGTGGTCAAGAGCGATTGCCCATTGCTTAGCACCTGTCTCATCACCGCTGTTAGGCATGTCTTTAGCATCATCATACTCATCACGTTCAGTTAGCTGTACTTTAATGGTGTTGTTGCCCATCTTGTAAGATGCACCAAGTGACCAGATATCTGTATCCCAGCCATCAGTTGTACCAGCATTGCTGACATCAGTATAGCTACCTAGTACTTTGAAATCACCAAAAGCATAAGAACCCGCTACACGAATAGTCTTCTGGTTATCAGAACCAACAACATTAGCATCATAAACATCCTGGTAACCAACACCTACATAGATAGGACCGTTGTTATAGATACCATTGATAGAAAATGCAGAGTTGTCTGAATTATCAGCAGGTGCACCTGGTGTAGCAAAACCAGTACCAGCATCAAAAACATAACCAATAGTAGAGCTAAAGCCGTTCATGTTTGGAGTAACATAAGCAAGTACATTTGGAACACGAAGGTCTAATAAAACACCGTTAGAGTTCATGTTACGGTTATCACCTAAACGCTCAGGGAATAAATCAACTTTACGACCAACAGATTTAACAGGCGTATCCCAACGACCCGCTAGCATAGTACCCCAGTCACCAGACAAAGTAACAGCACGGTTACGTTCACCCAGATCAGCACCACCAGAGTTACTGCCATCACCATCCATATCAACCTGCCACTCGATTAAGTAACCGACTTTCATGCCATTACCTAAGTCTTCAGAACCTTTAATACCCAGACGTGAGTGGTTAGAGTTTAAGCTGACTTCGCTATATTCGTTTCCGGCAGTAGTTGAACCATTGTTATCAAGCGCGTTGATAGACATCTGTAACTTACCATATAGAACTGGTCCAGAAGCCATCGCAGTAACAGGCGCGATTACGGCAGCAGCAACAGCAGCAGCAATTAATTTTTTCATTTTATTTCCTTAGTATTATAAAAATTTTAAGACGTTAATCTTTGTTTTTTGCTTCAAAAGTTGTGTACAGATAAATTATTCACAGTTTTTGGAGCAATGTTTCACTGACAGGTCCTAATTTATGCTCTTTTTATCTATAATGCAACACTTTTTAAAAAAAAAACGACATTTTTTATAAATCACATAAAAAAACTGTTGTTTTATTACAACAAAAACATATTTTTTACCTTAAAAATATTTTATCAATCACTTAGAGATTCTTTATAACAAGTTGAATTAATATTTTATCTGTTTTTATAGTTGTTTTTTTACAACATTTTATTTTTATTATGTAGAATTTGAGCGTAAAAGCGTTTATATCAATAATATTATGACTAGATATTTGTTTTACCCTGTTTATTCACTACTGATGTAACCGATAATGTTGCATAAAAAAAGCCCTGGCGATTGCTCGACAGGGCTTTTTTCTACACCAGACAACAATAGATATTGTTGTCTGAATACGCTTAACGTTTTGAGTATTGTGGACGCTTACGTGCTTTATGCAGACCAATTTTCTTACGTTCGACCTGACGTGCATCACGTGTTACGAATCCAGCTTTTCGCAGTGGAGTACGTAGTGCTTCATCATACTCGATAAGAGCACGAGTAATGCCGTGACGAATTGCACCCGCCTGACCGGTGATACCACCTCCGTTAACATTAATCATCACATCAAACTTTTCCAGCATTTCTGTTAATTCCAGAGGCTGACGAACGACCATTCTTGATGTTTCACGACCAAAGAATACTTCAATTGGACGATTGTTAATTGTGATGTCACCTTTACCTGGACGTAAATAAACGCGTGCAGATGAGCTTTTACGGCGACCTGTTGCATAATATTGAGTAGTCATAATTTATCCTGTTTTTAGCTTAAACGATTTATTTAAGCTGCGCCGTTTATATTTCGAGAGTCTTGGGTTGTTGTGCAGTATGAGGATGCTCACTACCTGCATAGACTTTCATCTTCTTGTACATGGCACGACCTAAAGGATTTTTAGGTAACATACCTTTAACTGCTGTCTCAATAACACGTTCAGGTGCTCTTTCGATCAGCTTGTCAAAACTGATGCTTTTTAAATTACCGACATAACCCGTATGGTGGTGGTACATTTTATCGGTTCTTTTGTTACCGCTGACATAGACTTTTTCAGCATTGATCACAACAATGTAATCACCTGTATCTACGTGAGGAGTGTATTCTGGTTTATGTTTACCACGAAGACGTCTGGCAATTTCTGTTGACAGACGACCCAGGGTTTTGTTTTCAGCATCAACGATATACCAGTCACGTTCAACAGTTTCTGGTTTCGCACTATATGTCTTCATTTTTACAGCGCCTGTATATTTATTTGGTTTATTCAATATAAGTATTTTGTCTGGCTACTCTGCTTTAAGCAATCTGATTTTAACTTTTCTCATTATAACCAGATAATTAAATCGATTCACTGAACCGAACCAGCCTGAATAAACACTTGTGATTCAAAGAGCACGAGATTATACATGACTTTTTACTATTTAAAAAGCTTTTTATCAAAAATAGTTACTGAAATTACTGCTCTTGATTGTCTTTAATTTTAGGTAATGTATAAAAGAAATGGAGAAAAAAATAAGGCGCAACTAAGGGGGGGGAGCTGCGCCATTTTAAAAACCACCAAAGGAGGATGGAGGTATAAAATAACTGCTGTCACATCATGTGAACAGTAATCAGTTGAATAATAATATACTTATATAGCTCCTGTATGTCAAGCACATATTCATTAAAATAGTTTTAATTTACAATAAACGGACTTAGTTCAAACATTAGATTCGTTTCCGTTAGCCTGGTAATTGTAATCGTTGAACAATTTGTCCTTTTAACAAGTGCTGTTGTATGATTTCATCGAGGTCTTCTTCATCAACAAAGGTATACCAAATAGCTTCTGGGTAAACTACAATCACTGGGCCTTCATTACAACGTCCCATACAACCACCGCTATTGATGCGTACTTGATCTTCGCCATGAATCCCCAGTTCTTTACATTTATTTTTAACATATTTACGCATTTTTCGGGTATTAAAACGTTGACAGCACGGCCCGCCATCCTCCCGATCATTGGTACAGAAAAAAACATGTTTTGAATAATATGACATATTAGCTTGCGATTACCTTATTGTTTTATATTGAGGTGTTATAATACAACATTATACTCTCTGGCTTCGGATTATTCCTTTTTTGACTATTCATAAAACAATTTCTCAGCTTGCAAATCAATGTGTTCTCTGCGGGATCTGCATCCCACATTGCCCAACTTACCATGTTTTTAAAACTGAGAATGAATCACCGCGTGGTCGAATTTCTCTGCTTAAGGCATTATCAGAGGAACAATTAGAACCGTCTAAAGCGCTGCTCATATCACTTGATCATTGTTTGGGGTGTCGTGCCTGTGAAAAAATCTGCCCATCCCAGGTGGATTATGGCCAGATTAGCCGTTTAGGCAGAGAACTTGTTAAGGCACAATACCCAGTTTATCAACGACCATTCATGCAAAAAATGATTGAGAAGGTGCTGATAACCCCCTATTTTCATCCTCTGTTAAAACTGGCGGTAAAAACACTTTCCCCTTTTCAGTCATTATTAAGCAAACAATCTAATTATGCTGCTGTCAGACAATTTAGCCATGAGATTGCTGCTGATTCTTCTCAGGCTTCACCACTAGAAGAATATTATCCTGCACCTAAGGATCCTGGTGTTCATTCACAAAGCAAGGTACAGGTTATTTTATTTAAGGGCTGCAGCAGTGACCTGTTTGAACAGCAGGTACTTAAAGATATCATATTATTATTAAATGCCTGCTTAATTGATGTCATTATCCCTGAACAACAACAATGCTGTGGTGCAATCAGTGTGCGCCAGGGCGACGCTCATACAATGCAAACGCTGGCAACACAAAATATTGAATGCTTTAAATCATTACTTCAGGAAAGTCAGGCCATTATTTCTCTTAATAATAGTTGTTCTGCACATCTTAAAGACTATAAGCAGTTATTAGATAGCTCAGAAGCAGATGAGTTCAGTCGTAAAAGTGTCGATGCCATTTCTTTTTTATCTCATGCCATTGAATCCAGCAATATACAATTTTCTCCTTTGAATGAAAAAATTGGCGTTCATATCCCATGCAGTTTAAAAAATGTATTAAAAGAAGAGACACTTTTATTTGAATTATTAACGCATATTCCCGGTATTCACTTAAGTAAACTCAATGATAACTATTGTTGTGGTGCTGCCGGTAGTTATATGCTGCAATACCCTGATGTGGCAAATCATCTCCTTGATGATAAAATAGAGGCGATTGCACACCAACAATACAATACACTTGTTTCATCAAACATTGGCTGCAGCCTGCATTTTAAGCAAGGACTTGAAAAACAAGAGGTAATGTCTGGGCAAAAAATTGAAGTCATTCATCCTGTACGCCTATTGGCACGACAGTTAAACCTTAATTAATTTAAATAGAGAGGTCTCTATGTCATCATCTAATCGGCAGTATTCTGCGCTTGATCAGTTTTTATTTCATATTGATAACGGAGTAAGAACACTTTTAGGTGCGCCTGAGGTTACAGAAAGAAAAAATCCTGCAGATAATCAGTCTGAAGGAGCGCTCAGTGAGTCTGATAAAGAACTGGCTGGTCGTTTGATGCGTATTAATCATGCAGGTGAGGTCTCTGCTCAGGGACTTTATCAGGGGCAGGCACTCACCGCTAAATTATCCGCAGTACGAGAACAAATGAATCGTGCCGCACAGGAAGAAAACGATCATTTAGACTGGTGTGACAGCCGTTGTAAAGAACTCGGTACACATGTCAGCTATTTAAGTCCTTTTTGGTATATGGGATCTTTGACAATTGGTGCCATAGCCGGAAAAGTCGGTGATAAATGGAGTCTGGGATTTGTTTCTGAAACAGAACATCAGGTGGTTCGCCATCTGGAAAGCCATTTAGTGCAACTATCTCCTGATGATCATAAAAGCCGTGCCATATTAGAACAAATGAAAGATGATGAATTACGTCATGCTGTTATTGCTGAAAATGCCGGTGGTGCGGATTTACCTGCAGCAGTCAAATTAGCGATGAGCATTACTTCTAAGGTGATGACCAAGGGTGCATATTATCTCTAGAAGCGCACTTAAATAAAGAAATCAATAAAGCTTCTTTGCTCCTGAAGAACACTGCTATTTTGAATTTTTGTGTAAGTATCCTGAATATTTTGTTCATTTCGCTCGTTTTGCGGACCCAAAAAATCAATTTCCGGGGTATTCTGATCAATATATTCCGTTTGCTTTGCTCTCACCTGTTGAGAAATTTCTACACGGGCCTGTGCTTCCATTCTTGCTGCCTGTGCCGCCACAGAACGATCCTGAGATGAAGGATCAACAGGGGCTGATGCCGCTCTTCGAATTTGTTGTGCTTTTCTCAGAGTTGCCTGAGGATCACCGGTTACTGGCGAGGTATCGATACTGACATCTCCCCCCACTGCATAGCGTTTACCATCAGGACCTGTTTCAAATGAGAAATTGGCTCCACCCTGTGCCAGATTACCCGCAGCAGACATATGTGCCTGCTCATGAGCTCTGACTTCTGTATCACGACGCTTTAATTCTTCAACTTCCAACAATTCATCTTCAGAGAGCGCTTCATTAAATAAAGATTTTTTACTCTCAGGAGCACTTTCATCCGCTGATTTTTTGTCATCTAAAAAGGCTTTATTCGCTGAAGGCTCATTATTAGCTAAAGGCTCTTCACCAGCTAATGGTTCTTTCCCTTCAGCAAATGGAGACTTAATTATATCCGCTTCATATTGTTTTGTTTGGGCAAGGCTTTTGTCCTCAAATGGCTCAAGTGTGTGTAGCGCGGAGTGAGCTTTGTCAGAAAAAGTAAAGCTATCTGTCTGCTGATTAGTTGCAGGCACAAAACCACCTTCTGTGTTAACAACAGAATGGGAGGTACTAAAACTGTGCGTGATATGAGTCGTATGTATTGAGCTGCTTATATCCATAATACAACCAAATGTTAATAATGAAGCCGTTGAGGCTGTAGAATTACTCCAAAAACACCTTTTTTGACATAAAGCATAATGCTAACGATTTAATTCAGCCTTTCTCTTGAGTGG
>JAHXHI010000133.1:28238-35284 GCA_025656775.1 gamma proteobacterium symbiont of Bathyaustriella thionipta | reverse complement strand
TGGATGTTTAATGTGGATGGTGCCCGAAGTAAGTTGAATCGGGCATATGAAAAGTTAATCGGTCAAAATTAATGTGTTTAGGTACTAGCAGTCCGATGAGAAATGGATGCGCCGTTAACCATAAAATCAGTCGAGTAATAAAACGGACTATTGTTAACATAAGCGTCATCGGAGGCTGTTTGACCGGTTCATTCCAGTCAAAACTAATCAAACCATCCATAAAATTTTGTTGTACACAGCCTTCCAGACTAAAGACATGAATATCATCACATGACTGACGCGCCAAACGTAAATCTCTGGAAAACTCATGCCAATTAAGCGGTGCTGAATTAATACCAGGAAACTCGACCCCTCCACCCGTTATGCCCACAGCAACCGAGTCGGCACCACAAGCATAATTACATAACACAGCAGCACCATAAGGACGAAAAAAACTGGAGTAAAGCATGAGTACCCGTCGATTTGATGGTACATCAGTAACACCTAAAACACGACCCAGGATACAGGATCCAGCTTTACGATCATCATCCATAAAGAGAAATTCGTAACTATCAACCTGATAACCATCATTTTGCATACGTGAAACCAGTGAATGGTATTCCTTACAGGCATCGTCAAAACATTTTTTTTTACATATACGTTTAATAAGTGCAGGAATAATACGCAGCTTGTTGTTCAGCAGGTTGTGAACCTCACTAATATCCGGTTCAATATCTACACCTAAGCCAGCCCAATGTAAGTTATGTCTATTGGTCCAATCTAAAAAATCACTATATGCTGCAGAAGCTTTAGGGGCGTTACCCATATTATACCAATACCCTTCTTCTTCTCTAAGTAACTGCCATGCTATAACTGGAATATTATATTCATTTAATTGATGTACAACTCTTGCCCGTTCTTCACTGAAGTCAAGTATCCCCATGCTTATAGTAGCCTGAAGCTTTCGTAACTGCATAAACAACGCTTCATTTGAAAAGAGTTTTATTAATTCGATACTGGATAATTCACAAAAAAAAGTTATTTTTTCGGGGGAACCATTATTCATATTAGTTGAAAACCTGGCAGGATAAAGTAGAGTCCTCGGCAAAAAAGCATACCCGTAGAATACAGAAATGATTTTTAAAATTGGTGTGAATTATTTAAATAGTCATTTTTTCAGTTTTATCACAAGCACGACGATTTAATTGCGGTGCTGTTTGAATATTTTCTTCACCAATACTGTGCTTCTTAATTAGCCGATAGACCTGACGTTCACTAATACCCATTATTTGCGCAATAGTCATTCTATGTCCGTCGTGTTTTTGCATTAACATTTTTAAGTAACAGGCTTCAATTTCCTCAAGAGTCGGATCCATACCCGGATTAATGTCAAGCTGAAAGTTACCACCTACTTTTTCACAACCTCTCATACTAAAATGTTCACCACGAATAATTTTATTTTTCCGGGAAAGAATAATGGCTCTTTCCACCATATTTTTTAATTCACGAACATTACCCGGCCAGTCATAAGCGATAAGTTTTCTCATTGCTTCTTTAGTCACTGTTTTTTTCATCCGCATTGAAAAATTATGATTACTGGTAAAATGCTCAACCAAAAACGGAATATCTTCTCGTCGATCTCTTAAAGGCGGGTTATGCAGACTAAACGCATCAAGGCGGTAATATAAATCGGCTCTAAAATCACCGTTTTCGGACATTTTCTTTAAGTCTCTATTAGTCGCCGCGACAATGCGTACATTTGAAGTAATGTCTTTTGTACCACCTACCCTACGAAACTTCCCTGTTTCTAAAACCCGTAGTAATTTCGCCTGAATTACTGGTGGAATTTCACCAATTTCATCAAGAAACAGAGTACCTCCCGAAGCCCCTTCTATCAAGCCTTTTTTCTTACCAACTGCACCGGTAAATGCCCCTTTTTCATGACCAAATAATTCTGATTCAAATAAGTTTTCCTGTAAGGTACAACAATCAACTGCAACAAAATTATTGTCGGCACGGTAACTTTGCTTATGAATAGCACGTGCAACCAGTTCTTTACCTGAACCACTTTCGCCTAACACTAATACAGTCATATCGCTTGGCGCAACCGCATCAATCAGTTCTTTTGCCTGCTCAAGTGCAGGACTTTGGCCTATCATAAATGGCAGCTTGCTATTTTGTTCCTTGAGACGTGATTTATAAAACAGATGATCCGCTTCTAGTGCGGCATTTTTAAGCACACGATCAACCGTTAACGTTAATTCGTCCGGACTGACCGGTTTAGTAAGATAGTGTGCTGCACCTGCCTGCATAGCCTCCACCGCATTTTTAACTGTACCATAGGCTGTCAATACTATTACAGGATGTGACTCAATTAGCTCAGGTAATGCACTGATACAATCGCCATCAGGAAATCGCATATCTGAAATCACCAGATCAGGCTCATGTTTACTCAGGTAATTTTTAGCTTTAAACAAGCTATTAACACCAATAGCAGTATGTCCCATACCTTCAAGCTGATAGACAATCATTTGATTAACTAATTGATCATCTTCAATAACCAATATTTTGGTTTTCATTGTTTTAACCTCGTTATAGAAGCTTCAGGAATTGTTATAATAAAACAGCTGCCTTTACCTAATGTCGTATTAGCTTCCAGTTTACCACCATAACTTTCGACTATGGCCTGTGATATGGGCAAGCCAAGGCCAGTACCATGCACATTATCTGCACGGCGACTAAAAAATGGCATAAAAATTTTGCTGAGATGTTCTTCTGATATACCCACACCGGTATCTTCAAAACGTATAATAACCTGTCCATCCTTAATATTACCTTTAATATTAAGCACACCACCGGAAGGCATGGCATGAAAGGCATTTTGCACCAGATTCAAAATAAGCATTCGTATCTCACTTTCACTGGCAAACACCCTCAGCGGTTGATCTGGAAAGGTTTCAACAACGTTGATTAATGCCTGTTCAGCATCCCATTTAACAAGGCCTAAAACATCTTTAATTGCATTGCAAACATCGACTAACTCATCTTTTCCTGATGGTACAGCACTCAGACGTAATAAACGATCCGTCATTTGAATACATTGATCCATGGATTTAGAAATAATATCAATGTAGTTATTCATATTTTCTGTGTTTTGTGGACTTTCATTTGTGATACTGTTAACCGCTAATTTCATTGAACTTAAAGGATTAAATATTTCATGAGCCACATTGGCAGCCAGATGGCCCAATTCTGACAGGCGTTGTTCATGGGTAAAGCGAACTTCCTGAGTCAGATCACGTATGGATTCAATCATCAATTTTGTTTCTTTACCCTCTTTAATAAAAGTCATAGGCGCAGCAAAAATTTCAACATCAAGCATACTGCCGTCACATCGCTTTTGACGGCGAACGACTTTAAAGGGTTTGGCTTTTTTACGAACTTCTTCCAGAGTACAGTTCTTTAAATCAGTAGGGCAAGGAGAATCTCGTCCCTGTGTAGCGACATAACATTTTTCACCAACCCATAATTTTTCAGGGCAGCCTGTTTGTTTAAGAAATGCTTTATTAACCAGGATCATATTAAAATGATCATCAATAATGCGCAAGCCGTCAGGAATTGCATCCACTAACGCTTGAAGGAAAGTTTTTTCTTCTTTTAAGCTGCGCATACTGTCCTGCAGATGGGATGCCATCAAGTTAAAGGTATTACCGAGAATGGAGAGTTCATCATTACCTTTGGTAATGACTCGCGTTTCACACTGCCCATTTGCAATAGCCTGACTGGCATCGCTGAGCGTATGCACAGGTTTTAGAATGTATCGATGGATGAACCACCAGCCACCCAAAAGATTGATGATGACAATTAAAGCGCCCGCCCCCATAAGAATAAGCGTTGTATTACGAACTTTTTGTTTGATTGAAGACGCATCATAATCAACAATCAGAATACCATTCACTGGATGTTCATCAGCCGATCCATGACATTCTTTGCATTGCGGTTTATTGTTGACTGGATTAACACTGCGCAGTACTTCTTTGCCTTTTTTATCCTGTATAAAATTGCTGCTTGGAATGAGACTTTGAGATATACTAGCATTCAGACTGGAATTGATAAATTCAGGATGACTGGAGAAACGAACCTGCCCTTTGGGATTGATAATCATCACTCGATTAATATTAGGTTGTTGTCCTAAGCGATTGACAATAAATCTTAAGCCTTCCAAATCACGTTTAAGCATCGCATTTTCTAAAGAAGACTGGAGCAGCCGATTAACGTCACGAGCGGCCTGAGCTCGTTCATCACTCAGTTCAGTTTGGTAAAACGCTAAAAACAGCCCCAAAAATACTAATGAACTGGTTAAAAACCCGATAATAGTCGCTAAAGTAAATTTCTGATTAAGCGTATTGGCCGATAGTATCATTGTAAGTACACATTCCAAAT
This sequence comes from gamma proteobacterium symbiont of Bathyaustriella thionipta, assembly GCA_025656775.1. Classification (GTDB taxonomy): domain Bacteria; phylum Pseudomonadota; class Gammaproteobacteria; order GRL18; family GRL18; genus GRL18. The sequence goes on along the minus strand of JAHXHI010000133.1, from coordinate 30,862 downwards.
ATACATAATAAATAAACGTTTATGCATATAAAATACAGGATGAACCCAGTAGAAACTTAATTATTAAAATCATTATAAGCTTGTTTATAATAAATACTATGACAATTTGTCAGTCTAGTATATGTTTTTTCATCATATTATTAATAAGATTATATCAATGTTTTTTTATTATTAATGATTGAAACAAATTTTCTATTCTGGCCCACCTCTTGCTAATAAGTCTGAAGATGATTGTTTATGAATCACTAGTAATAGGCTTATGTGACTCTTTACATTCAAAGCTTATTACCTTCTCACCCTTAAATTACAAAGAGGATATCATGCTTAAAATAAAGAAATCTCGATTACAGGGCCTGATTTTAATAGCCTTATCTACATACATCTGTCATGCCAATGCACTTGATACTGTATCAAGCTACGAAAGTTCATTGAAACACAGTACTCAACCATCACATGAAGTCGATTCCAGCAGGGTCAACCAGGCTAATTACAATATGAATGAGCTGGCTGAACAACTGGAAAACCGAGGCTGGAAAATAAATAGAGAAAATGATGGCACTTTGCTGTTAAAGCCAAAAGTACCGTCTAAAAAGAATATGAAGAAAGATAACAGTGGAATTGAACAATGGCAGCAGATTCAACAACAGTTTAATAATGCAGGCTGGTCTGTAGAGCGTGACAAAGAGGGCTCATTACGCCTGACACCTCAACAAAAACAGACAATTAATCCTGTTAAAAAAGAAGTCCAAAAAGATATTCACAAGGAAGCACAATCAAAAAACAATTCCTTTATTGAGATACAGGCTGAATTGAGAAAAAAAGGATGGAATATCACCAACAATACTGATGGCAGTATATTGCTTTATCCGCCTGAACAAGCATCTTCAGCTTTACTCAAACCCTGTCACGGATCAGCAACCACTATCGATATTGATCTTCCTGTAAATACCTGGCAGAAAGCACATGATGTTGCACATGGATGGTTACAGAACAACTTCATTAAAAATGCCATTGTTGGAAAAATTAGAAAAATAATTAATGTTTATATTATTAGTATTGTAGCCAGTACAGCCCCACATACACTTCAACATCAAATTGCCATTAGAAGTAATGATGGCACAGTGATCCTCCTTAATTAATACATCTTGTCAGGACATAATCAACACGTCCTGACAAATTGTCACCGTAATTAACATTCAATTAAAATACTCCCTATCATGCTGATTTTAAAGTTATTTATTTGCGTCAATATTTTTCTATCCTTTCAGTTTTACTCTAAAAATATCATTTTATTTCTTAACAGAACTGACACAAAGTCAGGTTAATTTTTTGAATAAATAACCTTAAAACTTTTAAAAACCATTTTAATTAACAAGATCAGTTACTTAGCAGCAATTAAAGACAACTGGCACAGGCGTTGCTTTAGGACTATCAAACGGGAAAATCATACAGGAATAATCAAGGACATACCGATGAAAATAGAACCACAAATAAAACACTTTATCAGCTTGTTCATGGCATCGATTATTTTTAGTACAAGTAGTGCAGCTGATTATCCTGTTGCTGGTGTAGCGCCTTCACAACGCCCTGCTGGTGCACCGGTTATGGAATGGGTGCAGCATAATCAGGCCTGGTATAAATACGCGCTTACAGGTGTTGATGCACCTTACCCCAAAAGTCTTTATTTTCTCGACAATCAGGGGGATTGGTATACACCATTTAATCGAACAGGCATGACCGGTCCCTATGATATACGTGGCTGGCATCGTTAAAGCCTATCAATATTTTTGATCAGATTTTTTTAAATTAATAAAAAAAACCTGATCTTAACAAGTACCTGTCTAATAAAAAAATAGGCAGATTTAATGACCAAAGGAGTTCTACAATGCGAATGTTATCTTTAAGTAAATCAATTAAAAAAATGATGGGTGTGGCTGCTATTGTTGGTGCTGTTGCAGCAACTTCAGTGAGTGCAAGTATGTATGGTATGTCTGGTATGAACGGCATGGGTGGTATGTCCGGCATGAATGGTATGTCCGGCATGAATGGTATGAGCGGAATGGCTGGCATGAATGGCTACTTCAAAATAACGCCTCAAGGACAAATCTTTTTCTACCCTGCTACCGGAATGAGCGGTATGTCTGGCATGAGCGGCATGGGTGGTATGTCTGGAATGAGCGGTATGTCTGGCATGAGCGGCATGGGTGGTATGTCTGGTATGAACGGCATGGGCGGTATGTCTGGCATGTCTGGTATGAACGGCATGGGCGGTATGTCTGGCATGAACGGCATGAGCGGTATGTCTGGCATGAACGGCATGAGCGGTATGTCTGGCATGAACGGCATGGGCGGTATGTCTGGCATGAGCGGCATGGGTGGTATGTCTGGAATGAACGGTATGAGCGGTATGTCTGGCATGAACGGCATGGGTGGTATGTCTGGTATGAACGGCATGGGTGGTATGTCTGGTATGAACGGCATGGGTGGTATGTCTGGTATGAACGGCATGGGCGGTATGTCTGGCATGTCTGGTATGAACGGCATGGGCGGTATGTCTGGCATGAACGGCATGAGCGGTATGTCTGGCATGAACGGCATGAGCGGTATGTCTGGCATGAACGGCA